>JAYOII010000037.1:9607-14933 GCA_038118685.1 Opitutia bacterium | reverse complement strand
ACGTTGGGTTTCCGGAAGTTGCACAATTGAACCCAATAAAACCCAAGGTTGGGGTTTTGAAAGGCCTTTCTCCACCCCTTCACCAAGGCATGTTTCTTTTGGTAGTAGGTGATGCCTTCGCCCCCGTTCGATTCACCTTGATACCAAATCGCTCCACGCATGGCAAAGGGAGTAAGGGGATGGACCATGGAGTTGTAGATGGCCGACGGGGTTCCTCCTCCGACTTTGGTGTCCTTGGTGTAGGCTTCGACTTTTTTCGCTAACTCGGAAAGTTCGGAGACGGATTTGAAACCGTCGATGGTCGTCCATGGCTCGATGCGGGTTCCGCCCCAGTTTGATCCGATCAGGCCGACGGGCACGCCCAAGGTTTGGTGCAGGCGACGGCCGAAGTAATAACCGGTGGCGCTGAAACCGGCCGAGGACTTGGATGAACATTCCTGCCATTCGCCGTTGCCTTTTCTTTGGGGGAGGGGATGGGTCGTATGCCCGGGGACGTTGAAGAGGCGGATATGGGGGTGATTGGACTTGGCGATTTCCTCCTTGGGGTTGGCGCATTGGGAAACTCTCCATTCCATGTTGGACTGTCCTGAGCAAATCCAGACTTCGCCCACGAGTATGTTCTCGAGCTTGATCTCGTTGTTTCCCTTGACCGTCAGGGTGGCCGGTTTGGCGCTCGCCTTCAGTTTGTCGAGCTTGACCATCCACTCGCCGTTTTTGCCAACGGTGGCACTCTTCTTTTGCCCGGCAAAGGAGACGGTTACCTTTTCTCCCTTGTCCGCCCAACCCCAAATAGGGACGGGCATGTCCCGCTGCAAAACCATGTTCGAGTTCAAGACGTTGGGCAACTTGACGTCGGCGTTGGAAGATAAGAATGCCCAAAACAAGGCAAGAGTAACGAGGCTGATTTTTTTCATGAATTTAGGTGTGGTCGGGGAATAAAAAAGGGTTATTCGCAATCTGTTTTGAATACCTGATCAAGGGCAACCGAAAACCGCATTTTCAAAATAAAAAAGAAAGTCGGCTCAATCGCTCCGTTTGTTTGCGTTCTTGTCCCGATCCAAGTTTTCCTGAATCCATCGGGCCAACGTTCCGCTTCCCATCCCGTAGCCGCCCGGCAACGGACGGAGGTCCCGGGTTTGTCTTTCGGGCGGATCACCCCAATGCTTGGGAAAAGGCTTTCTTGCTCGGGGCTTGATAATGGGCCGTATGGGTTTTGGCTTGATGGAAGGAGGAGTCTCTTTTTTTCCGAGCGTGATCGAGGTGAGGTTGACCCCTTTGGTGGGAGCATCGTCGGCGATCCGCGTATCCTGCAGGTAGCAGGCGAGCAGAAGGCCGTTTTTGTCCATGCGCAGGCTCATCCGGTTAAAAGGGGGTACGGGGCCGTGTACCACGACTTTGGCCTCGGCGTACAGTTCATCGAGCGTCTTGGGCGGATGGCCTTCCTTGTGTTTGCCTAGGTCGGGTCCCCGTTCGGTCCAGGTCTTGCCTTCCGGTTGAGGGGTTTGTCCAGGAGCAACCGGGACGGGTCTGCCCGAAAAAGAACGAAAGGAACGGGCTACCACTTGGTTGTTCTCAACGATGACCGTGGTCTCATGCCCGAAACCGACCCAACTCGACCAGTGTTTTTTGTAGCTGTAGTCGCCTCCGCATTCCTGCTTGAGTTTTTGCCAAGTCCGAAAGCTCTGCCGGAGCTTTTCCTTCCTTGCTTCCATCTCGGCGGGGTCGGCTTTTCCGGGGTGGAAAGGCTGGGGGGCCAGAGTCTCGGGCGGGGCGACGACGCGAGGTGGTTCGATCGAACGAATGGAAGCCGGTTGAGGTGAGGGTTGAGCGGAGAGCGCGAGCTTTCCCAGGCAAAACCAGAGAATGAAATGGGCGAAGGACTTCATGGCGAAAGTTTACTGTTTGCGAAGCTTCGGGATCAAACCCTTAATCGGTCTTGGGTTGTTTTCCTTTTCTCGCGAATCAGCCCCGAACGAAAGGTGAGGGTTGAGTCTTTTCGAACGCATGATTACCTCTTGAGGGATGAAATCCACAATCTTGTTTTCGCTTCTGCCCGTCCTTGCCTTGTCGGCCACGGCCAACGCTTCCCCTAATTTTCTGATTATTCTGGCTGACGACTGCACTTACAACGACCTGCCGCTTTACGGAGGGCAAAATGCCAAAACCCCTCATATCGACCGTCTGGCCTCCGAGGGACTGACTTTCAACCGGGCCTACCTTGGTTCCTCCATGTGCCAACCTTGCCGGGCGGAACTGTATTCCGGACTCTATCCGATGAGCAACGGATGCTCCTGGAACCATTCGGGTTGCCGGCCCGGAATTACCGGGATGCCCCAAGCTTTGGGCAAAGTCGGTTACCGCGTCGGCTTGGCCGGAAAGCGCCACGTCCGTCCGGAGGAGGTCTTCCCCTTTTCGAAGATCGAGGGTTTCGACCCCAATTGCGTACGCACCCCGACCCTGGCTCATGACCTTGGACCGATCCGCGAATTCATGAAAGGGAAGGGTGACGCCCAACCCTTCTGCCTCGTGGTGGCCTTAACCGAACCGCACGTGCCCTGGGTCATGGGAGATGCCACGAAATACCCCCCGAAGAAGCTCAAGCTTCCACCCAACGTTGCGGATACCACCCGGACAAGGGAGGACTTTTCAAAATA
The DNA here is from genome assembly GCA_038118685.1 of Opitutia bacterium. Classification (GTDB taxonomy): domain Bacteria; phylum Verrucomicrobiota; class Verrucomicrobiia; order Opitutales; family Seribacteraceae; genus Seribacter. The sequence continues at coordinate 12,279 of JAYOII010000037.1, read as the reverse complement.
CCTGGCGGAAATCACCTACATGGACGGACAGGTCGGGGACATCCTGAAAACCCTTGATCAGACGGGCAAGGCAAACGACACCCTGGTGCTGTTCAGTTCCGAACAAGGCTCTCAGTTTCCCGGTTGCAAATGGACCACTTGGGATACCGGTTTGCACACCGCTCTAGTGGCCCGCTGGCCGGGCAAGGTCGCAAAAGGCAAGCGGACCGACGCCATGGTTCAGTACGCCGACGTTTTGCCCACTCTTCTATCTCTTGCCGGGGGCGAAGGGAAGGACTTGGACGGAACCTCGTTCGACGCCGTACTGACCGGCCAAAAGACCAAGCACCGAAAATTTACCTACGGGATGCACAACAACGTTCCGGAAGGCCCGCCTTACCCGACCCGGACGGTGTTCGACGGTCAATACCGCTATACCCTGAACCTGACTCCCGACGAACTCTTCATCGAGAAGCACCTGATGGGGTTGAAAGGCAAAGCCGTTCTCAACAACCCCTATTGGTCGACTTGGGTGCGCGACGCCTGGAACAAGCCCGAGATCTACGCCCTCGTCAAGCGTTACCAGTTGCGTCCCCCCGAAGCGCTTTACCACACCGCGTCCGATCCCTATGAGATGAACAACCTGGCCGACGATCCCGATCATCAGTCCCGCAAGAAGGTCCTTGGCAAAGAGTTGCTCAGATGGATGAAGGAAGAAGGGGATCCGGGGATCAAGCTCGACACGATGAAGGCCCATTCGGCGGCCCGCGTAGGGAAACACCTGTTCTGATCGACTCATTGCGCCTGCGTTTTTCTTCCGCCAAAAGAATTGCCTTCCTCCGAAACTTTGACCTTTCTCTTAAGTTTTCCCTGATTATGAAATTCCTCGCCCCCCTTGCTTTCGCATTTATGTTCACCTTGGGTCTTTTTGCCCAAACGCCACCCAAGACGAATCTCCTTTTGATTACCGTCGACGACATGAGTTGTGACTCGGTGGGGGTGTACGGATGCAAGCTCAAGGGGACGAGCCCCCGGATGGACCGTTTGGCTTCCCAATCCATCCGGTTCGACCACGCTCACGTAACGGTGGGCAATTGCATGCCTTGCCGCAACGTCATGTTTTCCGGCCTCTACTCCCATAACAACAAGGTCGAAGGCTTTTACCAAGTCAAGGATCCCGGTTGGCCTCATATGGCGGATTTGCTCAGGGACGCCGGTTACTACGTGGCCATCCGGGGCAAGGTCAGTCATTCCTCACCCTATCAACCCTATGCCTGGGACGAGGACCTTACGATCTTGCCGGACGGTGAAAAGGCTCACATCAAAGACATTGCTTCTTACGGGGAATCTACCGCCCGGGGGATTGCCAATGCCAAAAAGGCGGGGAAGCCTTTCTTCCTTTCGGTGAATATATCCGACCCTCACAAACCCTTTTGGTCGCAAGTGCGCGGGGGCAAGGAAGACCCCCATGTCCCCAGCAGGATCTTCAAGGGCAACGAAGTGCCTGTCCCCGGCTTTCTCTTCGATGATCCGCAAGTTCGTGAGGAACTCGCCCTTTACTACTCCAGCGTACGCCGGGCCGACGATTGTCTGGGCGCGGTTCTCGATGCCTTGGAGAAAAGCGGACAAGCGAAGAAGACCATGGTTGTCTTCCTCTCCGACCATGGCATGCCTTTGCCCTTTGCCAAGACCCAGCTCTATCACCACAGCACGAGAACTCCGCTCATGGTCCGTTTGCCCGGGATCACCCGGGCCGGCAAGGTCGACAAAAGGCATATGGTCTCGGTGGTCGATCTTTTGCCGACCATCTTGGAAACCCTCGGCCTTGCTCCTCCCAAACGCCAGGACGGCCGTTCTTTTTTCCCTCTTCTGAAAGGCGAAAAGCAGGCGGGCAGAAATTACGTGATCAAGGAATACAACGAAAACGCCGGTCGTTCGCGCGATCCGATGCGGGCCGTCCAAACGAAAAAGTACCTTTACCTCTTCAACCCCTGGTCTAACGGAGAGCGGGTCTTCGCCACCGCAACCAACGGGACGGTGACTTGCAAGCGGATGATCGAGTTGGCCAAGACGGACGAGAAAATGGCCGCCCGACTGGATCTCTACCGCCACCGCGTGCCCGAGGAACTTTATCAAGTGGATGAGGACCCCGACTGCCTGGTCAACTTGATCGAGCACCCCGATCATCAGGAGGAGTTGAAAAAATTGCGCTCGATCCTGACCAAGTGGATGGTCCAGTCCGAGGATCCGCTCATCGATCCTTTCCGCAAACGTGAAGACGCGGCCTACGTGGAAGCCTACGTTCAGCGTTTGGAAAACGAATCCGCCGCCCGGAGATCCAATAAAAACAAAGGCGACAAGAGCAAAAAGAAGCCCAAGAAAAAATGAGTCCTTTCAATCTCATCACCCTTGATCCCATGAAAATCACAAAGCTAATTCTTCTCTCTTTGCTGCTCGTCCTGAGCGCAGGCGCCGAGCACCATGCCAAGCACCTGTTCATTCTTTCCGGGCAGTCCAACATGCAGGGGCACCGCCCGGAGGAAGCCTTTGGCCCCACGGTCGAAAAGGCCTTGGGCAAAGACAAGGTCATCGTCGTGCAGGATGCTCTCGGCGGACAACCCATCCATCGGTGGTGGAAGCAATGGAAGGATCCGGAAGGCAAAAAAGCCGCTCAGACGGGCGACCTCTACGAC
>JAYOII010000037.1:0-9597 GCA_038118685.1 Opitutia bacterium | reverse complement strand
CGACCGCCTGATGGGAAAGGTAAAGCCTGCCGTCAAGGGACAAAAGCTTGCTAGCGTGAGCTTCGTTTGGATGCAGGGCGAGCGGGATGCCAAGATGGGGTGGGGCGATCTCTACGAAGAAGCTTTGCTTGGCCTCCATGCCCAATTGGCCAAGGACTTGGGAAGAGACCCCAAGGAAATGACCTTCGTAATCGGGCGACTGAGCGACTTCGACCTGAACAACAAAAGGTATCCACACTGGACCAAGGTGCGAAAGGCTCAAATCAAGGTCGCCAACTCGAACCCCAAGTTCTTTTGGGTCGATACCGATGACTTGAACGACGGTAAAAACCGCAAGGGCAGGGAAATCAAGGACGATCTGCATTATTCGGCCGAGGGGTACAAGACCTTGGGCAAGCGGTTCGCCCAAGCCTGTCTCATTGCCATCGGGAAATAAGCGATGCGGGTCATTTTGCTTTCTCTCTTCCTTCCTTTGCTGTGTGCGGCCAAGGTACGTTTGCCGGTGCTCTTTTCCGATCACATGGTCTTCCAACAGATGGCTGGAAACCCGGTATGGGGTTGGGCCGAGCCGAAGGAAAAAGTCACGGTCAAGACAAGCTGGGGCGAGACCCACTCCGAAACCGCCGGGGAAGACGGCAGGTGGATGGTGACAGTCTACACCCCCAAGGCAGGAACCGGTCACAAGGTCTCGATCCAAGCGAGTAACAAGATCGTTCTCAACAACGTGGCCATCGGGGAAGTTTGGCTTTGCGCCGGGCAATCCAACATGGGTTGGTCGACGGGTAATTCCTTCGAGGCGGAGAAAGAGGCCAAGGTCGATCTTCCCCATTTTCGGATCTTCCGCTCGGCCCGCGAGCATTGGCACGAACCGCTTGAGGAAAACCGCGACCGTTTGGCCCGATGGAAACCCTGCGATCCGAAATCAGCCGCCGAGACTTCCGCCGTGTCTTACTATTTCGGGAAAAAATTACACCAGGCCCTCGGGGTCCCCGTGGGCATCATTCAGCGGGCTTACGCAGGCACGCCCATCGAGGGGTGGATGCCTTGGGACGTCCAGAAAGACGATCCGCGGGCCCAAGCCCACAAGCGTGGCTACGACGAAGTGAGCAAGAGGATGATTGCCCGGGGAGGGCTAAGCAAGGAAAAGGCCTTGGCTGGTTTTGAAAAGGCACTGGCCGAATACAATGCGAAGATCGACCGGGGAGAGACGATGAAGAATCAGTTCAAGCCTCTCGCTCCTCCCATCATCACCAAACCGGCCGACCTCGGGCACCAGTACCCCGCCCATATCTACAATGCCATGATTGCCCCGGTCCGTCCCTATGCGATCCGGGGAATGATCTGGTATCAAGGGGAACGCAATGCCAAGAACGCGCCTCAAGCGGAGCATTATTCTCATCAGCTCGGGAAAATGATCAGCCATTTCCGTTCTTCCTGGCACAATGAATCGTGGGGGGCGGTGAGTGACGGTTTTCCGGTCTACTTTACCCAGTTGCCCAGTTGGAACCCACCGCAGAGCAAACCGGTCGAAGGTCCGGAATCCCCTTGGGCGGTGAGTCGCGAAAGCATGAGGAAAGTATCGCTGGGGTTGTACAACACGGGAATGGCGGTGACCATCGATACGGGTGATGCCGTCGAATTGCATCCCAAGAACAAGAAACCGATCGGTTTGCGCCATGCCTACCTCGCCTTGGGCAAGACCTATGGCTTGCCTATCGTTCACGAGGGCCCGGTTCTGACCAAGCACGAGGCCAAGGACGGAAAGATCATTTTGAGCTTCGACTCCGTCGGTTCCGGGTTGATGCCTGCCCGCAAAGGAAAACTCGATGCTTTTGCTCTTGCGGGAGAGAACCGGGAATGGCACTGGGCGAATGCCAAGATCGAGAAAGGTTCGATCGTCCTTTCCTCGCCCGAGGTCAAGAAGCCGGTGGCGGCCCGTTACGCTTGGGCGATGAATCCCTCGAAAAGAAACCTGCTTTACAACAAGGAAGGTTTTCCAGCCTCTCCTTTCCGGACCGACGACTGGCCCCTCTACGATCCGGACGCCGAATTGATCGAGGTCGACAAACCGCAAAAGCCCAAAGGGTACCAATCCAAGGACTGGGCGCGTCCCGAAATCACCGAATAAGTTTTCCGGTCAACGATTCGATCCATGCGAGCCTTTCTTTTGTATTTTCTGTTTTCCTTGCTTGTGTTCGGGGCCGACCGAACGAACGTCGTTATCATTCAAACCGACGAGCATAACCTGCGCACCCTCGGTTGCTACCGCGACCAGATGAGCCCTGAGCAGGCTTTCGTCTGGGGCAAGGGCAACAAGGTAGACACTCCGCATATCGATTCCCTGGCCAAAGACGGGGTGATTTGCACCAATTACTTTGCCTCCTCCCCGGTATGCACGCCATCCCGTGCTTCGTGGGTCTCGGGTCTTTATCCGCAAGCCACCGGATCGCCCAGCAACAACATGCCCCTCAAGGACTCCATCGTCACCTTTGCCGAGGTTTTGCGCAAGCGCGGATACGCGACCTCCTACTTGGGCAAGTGGCACTTGGACGGGAATGCCAAGCCCGGTTGGGGGCCCGCCCGCAAGTTCGGGTTTTCCGACAACCGGTTCATGTTCAACCGCGGGCATTGGAAAAAATTCGAACTGACCGAGGATGGCCCGCAAGTCGCCTCCCGCAAAAAAGGCCAACCGAGCTACGACTTGGATGGAGCCGACGAGAAGAGTTTTGCCACCGATTGGTTGGTCGACCGTACCCTCGACATTCTCGAGCGGGACAAGAAAAAGCCCTTTTGCCTCATGCTCGCTCTTCCTGACCCTCACGGACCCAATACCGTGCGGGCTCCCTACGACACGATGTACGACCACCTGACCTTCAAGCAACCGGTCACCATGCGCAAGGTCCTGGCCGCCTTGCAGAACCGTCCGGGTTGGGTGACGGGCGGATCAAACGGGGTCAAGAAACTCAGCCAATCGACCCTCTCCAAGTATTTCGGGATGGTGCGCTGCATCGACGACAACGTCGGGAAAATTCTACGCTTTCTCGAGGAAAACAAATTGGCCGAGAACACCATCGTGGTCTTCACCTCCGATCATGGAGACATGATGTGCGAGCATTGCCGGATGAACAAGGGTCTTCCCTACAAGACCTCGGTGGGCATACCTTTTGTTTTGCGCTACCCGGCCAAGGTTCCCGCCGGCAAAGTGATCCACACCGCCTACACCACGGTCGATTTCTTTCCCACCCTGATGGGCCTGATGGGCATCCGGAAGGGTTTGCCCGATTTTCACGGGCTTGATGCCTCCGGGGACTTCACGAGTTCACCCAAGGAATTGAGCGATGACCGGATTGTTTACGTCCGTCATTCGGCGGGGGCCTGGGTAGCCGCCTTCGATCAGCGCTACAAGCTCGTGCTTTCCAACGCGGACAAGCCCTGGTTGTTCGATTTGCAAACCGATCCCGACGAGCTGAGAAACTTTTTCGGCCGGGAAGGATACGCAGAAGTGACCAAGCGCCTGAAGAAGGAACTTCTTGCCCAAATGAAGAAATTCAAGGAACCGGCCCTCTCCGAAGGCAAGCTCCGCCATGAATAACTTGGGCTACTTTTTAGCCCTCCTCGTCCCTCTTGCCGCCGGTGGCCAAGAGATCGACCTTCTCGAGGGAGGGTCGCTTGATCAATGGGAAGCCTTCGGGAAAGCGGAATGGAAAGTCAAGGACGGCGTGCTCGAAGGCGGACAGGATGGCGATCCGAAGCGATCGGGCATTCTTGCGACCAAGGAGACTTTTCTTGATTTCGACCTGACTTTCGAATACCTCATCGACGAGCACGGCAAGTACAACAGCGGGGTTTATTTTCGCCGTGGAAAAACCAAGGAGGAACGCAAAGGTCCTTCTTATCAACTTAACCTCGGGCGTGGGAAGGCGGGTGAATTCGTGGGGCTCTTTCTTGACCGCTGGTTGGACAAGGGTGATGAAGAGGACCGCATACGCAAGCCGAAGAAATGGAACCAAGTCCGCTTGCTCGTGGTTGGTCCGAAGATCACGGCCTGGCTCAACGGGGAACGGATCGTCGAGTACCTCGATCCCGAACCGCGGCCCGATCTCGCCCAGGCCGGTACCATTGCCCTCCAGACCTACGGAGCGGACGGGCACGCCGGTTGGGTCAAGTTCAGGAAGATCAGGATTAGGAAAATCCATTGATTCACTTTTTCTTCGATTTCGTTTCGGTAATTCTTCAAGTTGTTGGAAATGGATAAGAAAGACATAATCGAAGTTCTGGAGCGCATCGGAACGATGATGGAAATCAAAGGGGAGAACCCCTTCAAGATTCGGGCTTATTTTTCGGGAGCCCGGACTCTCCAGACTATGGAAGAAGACTTGGGAACCGTAATCGAAGAAGGGCGACTGGGCGAAGTCCCTGGCATCGGCAAGGCCCTCACCGAAAAGATCGAGACTCTCTTTGCTACCGGTGAACTCGAATTTTACGACAAGCTTCTCGCTTCGGTGCCACCCGGGTTGCTCGACTTGCTCGACGTCCCCGGTTTGGGCGGGAAAAAGATCAAGGCCTTGCACGAACAACTGGACGTCGATTCGATCGAGTCGCTGACCGAGGCGTGTAACGAAGGAAAGGTCGCCCAACTCAAGGGCTTCGGCGAAAAGACCCAGGAAAAGATCCTCTCCGGGATCAAGAACCGCGAGGCTTATGCAGCCCGGCATCTTTGGTGGCAGGCGAGAAAAGTCGCCGACCGGATTCTTCCCGGCTTGCAGGACTTGCCTCAGGTCGAGCGTGTCGAAGCGGCCGGGAGCTTGCGCCGGGGAATGGAAACGGTCGGAGACCTCGACTTTCTGGTCGCCTCCTCCGATCCTGCTCCGATCATGGATTGGTTCACCTCCATGGAGGGGATCGCCGAAGTCACCGCTCACGGGGACACCAAGTCGAGCATCCGTTTGGAAGACGGGATGCAGGCCGATCTGCGAGTCGTGCCGGGGGAACAGTTCTTCTTCGCCCTACATCATTTTACCGGTTCCAAGGACCACAATGTCCGCATGCGCCAAAAAGCCCTTTCGCTTGGCCTGAGCCTCAGCGAATGGGGCCTGCGTCCCGAGGAGGAAAAGGATTCCTCGCGCAAGGCCGGTCCGGTCGAAGCTCATTCCGAGGAAGATATCTTCAAGGCTCTGGGCCTCCAGTACGTTCCGCCCGCCCTGCGTGAGGGAATGGGAGAGGTGGAAGCGGCGGAGAGGAACGAATTGCCCGAACTGCTTGAATATTCCGACCTCAAGGGCTGCTTTCACAACCACACCACCGCCTCGGACGGACGGAATAGCCTCGATGAGATGACCGCCGAAGCGGATGCCCGAGGTTGGGAATACCTGGGAATCGCCGATCATTCCAAATCCAGTTTTCAGGCCAACGGCTTGGACGAAGAACGCCTGGCCAAGCAAGTGGCGGCCATCCGCGAGCTCAATGAGAGCGGCAAATACCGCTGTCATGTCTTCGCCGGTTCGGAGGTGGACGTACTCTCCGGCGGAAAACTCGACTTCGAGGATTCCGTACTCGACTCCCTCGATTACGTCGTGGCTTCCGTTCATAACGGATTGACCCAGGACGAAGAGACCATGACCGCCCGGATCATCACCGCCCTCGAGCATCCCAAGGTTACGATGTTCGGACACCTGAGCGCCCGGCTCTTGCTCAGGCGCGAACCCAGCCGGATGAACGTCGCCAAGATCATCGACGCGGCTATCGCCAACGGCAAGATTCTCGAGCTTAACGCCAACCCCATGCGCCTCGACATGGACTGGAGACACTGGAGACGGGCGGCCGAGAAGGGCTTGCTTTGTTGCATCAACCCGGATGCCCATGCCCTTCATCAGTTCGACTACCAACTTGCCGGGGTTCATGCCGCCCGCAAGGGTTGGCTGACCGCCGCCAACGTTCTGAACACCCGGACTTTGCCGGAGATCAAGGACTACCTCGGTCTTTCCTCCTGAGCGCGTTGGATTGTCTGACCCTTCCTTGATCTTGTTTTTCGCAGCGTGGCCCTGATCAGTTATCGCAACCTGACCGTCTCCTTCGGCGGACCTCTTCTGCTCGACGACGTCGGCATCACGATCGACAAAAAAGAGCGTATCTGCCTGCTCGGTCGAAACGGGGAAGGCAAGTCCACCCTCTTGCGCATTCTTGCCGGACAGGTTCAACCCGACAAAGGAGAGAGCGAGCGCCTGCCCGATTTCCGGGTGGCCAAGCTCGATCAGGAAATTCCCGTCGGGGTGGAAGGCACCGTCTTCGACCTGGTCGCCCGTGGTCTTGGCCCGGAAGCCGACTTGCTCAGGGAATATAACCAAGCCACTCAGAGTTTGGCCGAACAACCAGAAGATTCCGCCTTGGGGGCGGAAGTCGACCGCTTGCAAAGCGAACTTGACCGGACCGACGGCTGGAGCCTCGATCACAAGGTGGCCTCCGTCATCGATCGGGTAGGGCTGAGCCCCGACGAACCCTTCGACACCCTTTCGGGCGGAAACAAGAGCCGGGCCATGCTCGCCCGGGCTTTGGTCGGCGAGCCCCATCTGCTGATTCTCGACGAACCCACCAATCACTTGGACTTCGCAGGAATCCGTTGGCTTGAGGAATTCTTGAAAAAGGGGGACTTTGCCGTTCTTTTTGTTTCTCACGACCGGGCTTTCTTGCGCTCCCTTTCCACCCGCATTCTCGAACTCGATCGGGGCAAGCTCACCTCCTGGACCTGCGGGTACGAAAAGTTCCTCGTCCGCAAGGCCGAGTTCCTGTCCGCCGAGGAAAAGAACAATGCGGTTTTCGACAAAAAACTGGCCGAAGAGGAAGTCTGGATCCGCAAGGGCATTCAGGCCCGACGGACCCGTAACGAGGGGAGGGTCCGAGCTCTCTTCAAGTTGCGCAACGAACGCTCCGAGCGGCGCGAACTGCAAGGCAAAGTCAACCTTTCCACCAACCAAGCCCAGGCATCGGGACGCAAGGTGATCACGGTCAAAGACCTGAACTATTCCTGGGGCGAGAACCCAATCGTGACGGACTTCAGTTCGACCATTTGGCGCGGGGACAAGATCGGTGTGGTCGGCTTGAACGGATCGGGCAAGTCCACCCTGCTGCAACTCCTGCTCAAACAATTGGAGCCTGATTCCGGGACCGTGGATCACGGAACCAAGCTGGAGGTCGCCTACTTCGATCAGCTCAAGGAGAAGATCAAGGACGACCTTTCGGTGGCCGAAAACGTCGCCCCCAACGGGGACTTCGTAATGATCAACGGCAACCGCAAGCACATCCTCGCCTACCTGCGCGATTTCCTCTTTCTTCCCGAGACCGCCCGGGCGCCTGCTCGTATGCTCTCGGGCGGGGAACGAGCCCGCCTGCTTCTTGCCCGCCTCTTTTTGCAACCGGCCAACCTACTCGTATTGGACGAGCCGACCAACGACTTGGACGTCGAGACCATCGAGTTGCTGGAGGAACGCCTGCTCGAGTTCGACGGCACGCTCCTGCTGGTCAGTCACGACCGAGACTTTCTTGACAACGTGGTCACTGCGACCCTTGCCCTTGATGGAAAGGGCGCGGTTACCGAATACGCCGGCGGGTGCGCCGACTGGTTGGAAGGGATGAGTTCGCCCAAACCGGCCAAGAACCGATCCGCACGGTCGGCTCCGGTCCGGGTCAAAGAACCCAAGAAAAGGAAGCTACTGAACAAGGAACGGGAAGCCCTCAAGGAGTTGCCCAAAAAGATCGAGCAAATGGAAGAAGAGCGCGACCGGATCACTTCCGCCATGCAAAGCCCCGATTACTACCGCAATACGGAGAACGACCCTCATGGCGATCAGGCCCAGTTGGAGACCTTGGAAATTGAAATTGCCCAGGCGTATGAGCACTGGGAGGAACTGGAAGCCTTGGCTTAGGGCTGCGTCGACGCGGCGGATTCCCTCCACTCGTAGAAGACCGGTTGTCCGTTTTGAGAGCCGAGCAGGTAATGCCAGGAGGCGGTTTGGTGTTTCCAAAGGTAGGGGAAGACGCCCTGTTGGGTCCAGAGCCAGCGATGATCCTTCATCCAAAGCCATAACCCGCCCGATCCGTCGGGTTGGGCGTAGGCCCAGCCAAGCTGGGCGTGGTAGATCCACTCGATTCCCGGTTGCCTGCGGAAAGTTCCGAACCAGGGAGAGGTTCGCCAATCCTTGCCTTGGGGAATTGAATTCGACCACCAGCGGTTCGGGCTTCCCGCCGTGGTGAACCTCTTGGGCGACCCGTTGGTTGTGCCCAAGGCATTGGTCGCCACCGCCCGATAATAATAGCGTTTGCCCGGTTCGAGGGTGAGGGAGGCGTAAAAGTTCGGGGTGCCCGCGAGTAGGGATGCAGGATGGAGGGTGGATTTTCGAAAGACCAAGTTGTCGGCCAGTTCGAAGGCGACCTCCGTGATTGGGCTTCCGCCGTTCGCCAGAACCTGTCCCCACAAGCGGATTTTGCCGTTTTCCAATTCCTCTTGAGTCAGGGTCTTGGGGAGGGGAGGGAAAAGAGTGGAGTTGTTATCCAGTCGGTGATCGGTCTGGTTATTGTCTCCGGTTTGATTGGGCGGTGGAGTGGTGACGAAGGCGGACCAGTCGTAGGGCCAGTTGGGGTTGGTGGAAAAGGAGGAGTGGATCTTGCCCTTGTTGGCATTGGTTAGGGCTGGGGTGTTGAGGAACATGTTTGTCATGTCAGTTGCTGCTGAAACATTCCAGTAACTGAGGTCCTGATTAAATGAAGATGAGCGAAATATTTCATTCATCGCAGTGACAGATGAAACATCCCAATTTTTGATGTCTTTGTCAAAATTCAAGGCCAGCTTAAACATGTATTGCATGTTTGTAACCGATGAAGTGTTCCAATCTTCGAGTGGTTGATTGAAATTGGATGCGTTTTCAAACATTAGATTCATTTGTTGAACTGCAGACGTATTCCAATTTCCTATTGGTTGATCAAATACACTCGCTTGCCAGAACATACCGTCCATACGGTTTACCGATGAGGTGTCCCAGTTTCCAATAAATTGATTGAATGAAGATGCAGATTTAAAGAGAGCACTCATGTTTTCTACTTTTGAAACATCCCAATCACCAATGGGTTTGTTGAACGAAGTCGCTCCATTAAACATGCTTCTCATAGTTTTAACCGAAGATACATTCCAGTCGCCAATCTCCTGATTGAAAGTCTGAGCTTGTTGGAATAATCCGTCCATGAAAAGTACGTTCGAAGTGTCCCAATTGCCGATAGGTTGATTAAATGAAGACGCCGATAAAAACATACCTGCCATGTCGAGTACATCTGATGTATTCCAATTCCCGATATTTTGATTGAAAATTGTGGCTCCGTAAAACGCTTCACGCATATTTCTGACGTTGCTCACGTCCCATCCGCTGATGTCCTCGTTGAAAGTGGTCCGGTCCTTGAAGGCGTTGGACATATTCGTAACCCCCGTTACGTTCCAATCGCGGATGTGTCCGTAGGTCCGAGTGGCGTTGGCTTCGTCGGTGAACCATAGATTGATGGCCGTCGTGAAATTGGCATTGGTGATGGGCGGAGGGGGCGAGGTTTGCCGGAAGG
>JAYOII010000036.1:0-15004 GCA_038118685.1 Opitutia bacterium | reverse complement strand
TGTCACGTCCTTCCCAAAGTTCAGGCTTATCGGGAACCGAACTTTTGCGAATGCAATAATGGCCAGTGGCCAAGCCATCAAAACCTTTTTCCCGGGCGTGCTCGAGCAAGGCTCCGAACTTCATCGACCGGTTGCACAAAACGTCCGGATTGGGAGTGATGCCATCGGCATAGCCGTTGACCATGGGGAGAACGACTTCCCTATGATAAAAATCCACGTAGTTCACCACTTCGAAGGGAATGCCCAAGGCATCCGCGACCCTTTCGGCATCAGCCAAATCCCTTGCCCCCGGGCAATCCCCGAGCAAGTCGTCCTCATGCTCCCATGTCCTTACGTAGACTCCTTCGACCTCATGCCCCTGATCCTGGAGCAGGGCCGCCGCCACCGCGCTGTCGACACCGCCTGAAAGGGCGACCAAGAGACGTTCCGTGACTGAATTCGACATAGAGGTTTCTATCTTGGCGATGGTTGAAAAAAGATCAAAATTTTTCGATTGGCGTTGGAGCTATGCTTCGGTTTGCTTGTCACCCGTGTACGAAGGAGGAGGAAAGATTTGGCAACGGGAAGACGCAAAGGGCATCGTTTTTTTGGAGAAAGACTGGGATGGCTCCAGCCTGCCCATGGATTTGGTCAAAGGAGCGGGAATAACTGGCTCGGGATTCGAGATCCTCGACCCTTGGGAACGCGCCAAATGGGGAGGTTACGCAAAAATCGAAAAAAAAGTCGTCTTCCTCGTTGAACCGGAACGATTTCCGTTTCTCTTCAAGCGGGAAGATCGCAAGGTATTCCTGGCCTGCGAATGGAACGGGTGGGGGGAAGCAAGAAAAGAAGAGTGCTGGCAGTTGGACTGGGAAGGGGAAAACCTTTGCCTTTGGATGAATTGGGAAGACCTCACGCACTTGGGGTCCTTTGCCTTCAAGTTTGTCACGGACGACGGGGTTTGGCTCGCCCCCCCGGATTCCTTCCCCGGGGTGGAGGAAAAATCCCTGGGCGCCATCAACTTCGTTTTCGACCAATCCAGAACGGGCAAGGACCTGGTGAGTTTCCAAATTTCGAAATCTCCGGAAAGCCAACAACTGGAGATCCTCAAGCGGATGAGACCGTCGGGGGAATTCGGATACCGGGAACGCGAAAACGGTAGCTGGTTCAGGGTTTACGCTCCGAGAGCCAAACACATGGATCTAGTTCTACTTGCCGGCGAAACGGACAGCATAGAAACCGTCCACCCCATGGATCTCAATGAAGATGGCAGCTGGACGGTCGAATTACCCGAGCAGGCAACCGGGAAATCATACCGTCTCGCAGTCACGCATCATGAACATGAATCCCCACACGAAAGCATTACGGCAAAATTCCTGGATCCCTATGCCTTGGCAACGGTTGGAAGAGACGGCCCGGGCATTGCCCTGCCTCCATTGGATCCCGTTCCCCAAAGCGAAGCATACGTGCCTCCGGACATGGCCGACCTTGTCATAGCGGAAGCGCATCTTCGTGATCTTCTCGATCAGGCTCCAATCGAATTGAGCGGCGAGGAAAGATTGGAATTCAGAGGTCTCTCGAAATGGCTGAAATCAGAAGACTGCTACCTGCGCAAACTGGGCGTCAACGCAGTCGAACTCCAGCCCGTTCTCGAATTCGACTCTCAATCCAAGGATGAATACCATTGGGGCTACATGCCGGTCAGTTTCATGGCGCCCGCTTCCGCTTACGCAAGTGACCCACGAGACGGTTCTGCCATCGGAGAGTTCAAAGAATTGGTCGAGGCCTTTCACGATGCTGGTTTGGCCGTCATTCTCGACGTCGTATACAACCACGTCGGTATCCCCAACCACTTGGCCTGTCTTGACCGGGAATTATACTTTTCAACGGATGCAATCGGAAGGCTGACCAACCATAGCGGATGCGGGAACGACTTGAATTGCCAATCGGAACCCGCCCGAAAACTAGTGATGGATAGCGTCAAGTATCTCGTGCAGGCGTTCGACGTCGACGGCTTTCGCTTTGATTTGGGCGAATTGCTCGGCATGGAATTGCTGAAGGAAATGGAAACCGAGCTAAGAAAAATCAAACCGAAGATAGTCCTGATTGCGGAACCTTGGAGCTTCCGCGGTCGTTTGCCTTTTGAGATGAACGAGACGGGCTATTCGCTTTGGAGCGATTCCTGTCGGGAAAGGATTCTTGAATATGTCAAGACCAGCTCATCCGATCCGAGGGTGGCTCTTGACCTGCTCCAAGGCAAACTGGACCCGGAGAACAAGCATCTTTGGCAATCCGTAAATTATTTGGAATCTCATGATGACTACGCCTTTATTGACCGGCTCTGCGAAGCAAGTGAATGGAAGGAAGGAAAGCCCCCTCCGGGAATCGAAGAAAAAGCCCGCTTGGCCTTGGGCTTGGTCTTGTTTTCCCCGGGAATCCCCATGCTGTCGGCCGGACAAGATTTTCTTCGTGGAAAGAAAGGGGTGAGGAATACCTATTTAAGGGGTGACCTGAATGCGTTGGATTATTCCGCGGCAGAGAAATTTGGAGATTTCCAGCAGTGGATTCGAAAGCTAATCAAATTCAGGCTTTCGCCCGAAGGCAGGTTTTTGCGCCCCGAAAGTCTCGAAAACCTTGCTTACGAGGAAATCCTGGATGAGAAGGGCGGGGGATTCGGTCTGGTCATTCGAGAAAAAGACAGCGCCGTTTCTTGGTTGGTCGTGGTGAACCCAACGGAGTCTTTTCTCAGTTCGGTTCCCCCTTCTTTTCCCGATCTGGAAAAGGCCACTTTGCTTTTCGGAAAAAAGGGCGAAAAAACTAATCTTATCGGCCCCATGGAAATTCAAGCTTGGAAACTTTCGGGCTAACCCTTCAAATCGAAATCTTTTCCGACCGAAGGCAAGAAACTTGTAAAAGCGGCCAAAACCATACTACATAATGACAGCACATGAAACCTGAGATATTGAACCGCCGGAATTTTCTCAAATCCGCAGGGGTGGCGATCGCTCTGCCCATGCTCGAATCGCTGCCTGAAGCCCAAGCCGCTCGAAAGGCAGGAAAACCGGTCAAACGCTTCGTATGCCTCTCCAATAATTACGGAGTCTACCAAAGAGCCTTTTTTCCCGACGTCAACCAACCCGGGCCCAACTACGAAATGCCCGAAACCCTCAAGTCTCTCGAAAAACACCGAAAAGACATAACCGTGTTTCAGAATTTGGACCATGGGTTCACCGGTGGTCACCAAGGCGTTCCGGTTTTCTTGAGTGGAGTACGTCCTATCCTTGCTCACAATTATGCCGAAGGAAACATCAGCCTCGATCAGAAACTTGCCGAGCACCATGGTGCTTCGACCCGCTTCCCTTCCATGACTCTGGGAGTTCGAGAGCGCAACCTGCTTAGTTTCACCCGAACCGGAGTCCAAGTGCCAAGCATCGACATGCAGGCAGCCTACAGGGCGATGTTTTATGAAGATACGCCCCGGCAAAAGATTTCAGCAGCAGAGCGTTTCAAACGTCACAACAGTATTTTGGACGTGGTGATGGACCAAGCCAAGTCCCTCAACCGGCAACTTGGCAAACAGGACCAGCAAAAACTGGAAGAGTATTTTGACTCGGTCCGCACCTTGGAGGGAAAAATCCAGCAGCAGGAACCCTGGATCAATCGGCCCAAGCCCAAAGCCCCGGTCGATGAACCCAAACCGGGCAACGGCACAGCCGAGCAGCTCAAGGCCATGATCGAAATCATCGCCCTCGCCCTCCAAACCGATTCGACTCGGGCCATCACCTGCGTGAGCGGTTTTGCCAACGGGGACTTCGGGCTCAACGGTGGCTATCACGGATTCTCTCATCACGGAGAGCGCGAGGAACCGGTCGCCGCCTTGAAGAAAATCGAAGGCTACCAAGTTTCCATGATGTCCTATCTGATCGATCTTCTGAAGGCTCAGGAGGACCCCATAAACGGAGGCACCTTGCTCGACCATACCTCCATCCTCTACGGGTGCGGGATGGCGACCGGGGGACATTCGACCCGAAACTTGCCGCTCGTTTTGGCTGGGGGAGGATTCAAGCACGGGGAGCACAAGGTTTATCCCGGCCCTCACCTCAAGGACCTGAAAAGCCCGGACAGGCTGGTCAGCCAGGAAAAACGCTTGGCCGAAGGAGTTTCCGAGGTGCCTGCGGCCAACCTCCTTCTCTCCATCCTCCAGAACTGCGGGCTTGAGATCGATCGATTCGGCTCCAGCACGGGCACCCTCACCGGATTGGAATGGTCATAGCCTAGGACGCCAACCATCGGTTGCTTCCAAATGAGAACCCGTTCACGCAGTTTTGCCGGACTCTCTCTCTGCTTGGCTATGCTGGCAGCAGATTCCCAAGCTGAAGCGGACGAAGCCCTCGTAAAACTCGCACCCTTCCTGAGTGAGCATTGCATCAGCTGTCACGGACCCGAAAAGCAAAAGGGCGAAATCCGTTTCGACACCCTTGGGAAAGATCTCTCCAAAGTGCAGAATCTTGAGATTTGGCAGGGCATGCTCGACCAACTCAACCTTGGCCAAATGCCGCCCAAGAAAGAACCCCAACCGACGCGCGATGAAACCAAGAGGGCGATCGATCTGCTGACTCAAAGCCTCGCTGTCGCCTATCAAAAAGCCCAAAGCACCGGGGGGCAAACGGTCCTGCGCCGACTCAACCGGCATGAACTGCGCAACACCTTCCGGGACCTTCTCTACCTCAAGGGAGCCGAATACCGGCCTGATGCAACCGGGTCCAGGTTGGTGGACAACAATGGAAACGGGAGTGTGGAACGGACGGGCAACGACCCCCTGCGTTTCTTCCCCGAGGACGAGGAGGAGGAAGGATTCTACAACATAGGGGACCACCTTGTGATGTCGGACTTCCTCCTGAAGCTAACCCTCGGAGCAGCCGAGGAAGCACTCCAACAGGCAACCCGCCTCGAACCCAAGCCCAAGGCAGAGACCAGGCGCTTCGCGGGGCACTTGGTCAAAGGTAGAGCTCAGGGGGAACACCCCATGGAAACGGTCTCCCGGGAATTCAACCCCGGCTTCGACATGATGGCAAAGGGATACGAGCGCTACGGCCGTCTTTTTCCCACCGACCTCCGGCAAGGGGTAGGAGCGGCCAGTCGCTACAAGATTACGATCGAGGCATCGGCCCATAACGGCAAACACCCCTATGACGAGATGATCAAGTTCGGCCCCGATGAAGATTTTCAGCTTTGCCTCAATATGTCGGACACCGGAAACGGAGGCATAGCGGGTCCGACTTCCACTCCACTGGCCCTTTGGCCCCTTCCCGGGGACGGAAAAAAAAGAACCTTTACTCACGAGGCTTGGCTGGACAACAGATGGATTCCTTGGATCGGCTGGGAAAACGGTCCCGACGACCGCAGCTTCCGTGTCGACAAACTGGTGGAGAAATACCTCCCGGACGCCTATTTCAAGAGACCCGACAAGAAAATCGACAAACCCGGCCACGACAACTGGCACCTCAACCTCGCCAAGCTACTCGTCAAAGATGGCTACAAGGGTCCCCACCTGCGCATTCACAGCCTGACCGTAACCCCTTTGCCGGAGGCTTGGCCACCCCGTAGCCACACCACGCTGTATGGTTCGGGGGAAGGCCGCGAAGAAGAAATCCGAAGCCTGATGACGTCCTTCGCTCAGCGGGCCTACCGACGCCCCGTGACTCAGGCGGAAATCGAACCCTACGTCCAATTGGTCCTTCGCCAGAAGGTGGAACCCATCGTAACCTTGGAAGGCGGGATCAAAAACCTCAAATACCGTGTCTACGAGGGCCAATGGGAAAAGTTGCCCAAGTTCGACGAGCTTGAACCGGTGGCCGAGGGAACCTTGCCCAAAGGCTTCATCGATCTTGGCGTCTCCAAGCGAAAAGAGAAATACGGCATGGTTTTTACCGGAATACTCAAGGCTCCCAAATCGGGCGATTACGTATTTGAAATCGCCTCGGATGACGGGGCGCGCCTTTTGATTGATGGTCAAAAAGTCGTCGAGCACGATGGCCTTCACGGAGCCCAATTGAAAAAAGGAATGACCCGACTCGAACAGGGAGAACACCAGATACGAGTCGAGTATTTCGCCTACGGCCAACCCAATAGCTTTCGGGCGGGATGGGGAGGACCGGGATTAGCTCATTCCCGGCTCTCCGTAGTGGGCCTTCGGGACTCGAAACCAAACCATAAAAAGCCTTCCGACGAGGAACCTCTTCTCATTCGCGCGATGAAGGATGGATATGCGGCAATCCTATGCTCTCCCCAATTTTTGTACCTAAAGGAGAGGCAGGGACGCTTGGATGCATTCGAGATTGCATCCCGCCTCAGCTACTTCCTCTGGTCCTCCATGCCCGACGAGGAACTCTTCGCTTCCGCCCGCTCGGGTAAGATCAAGGACCGGGAGGAACTTGATCGCCAAGTTGACAGGATGCTCAAGGACGAGAAAGCGCAAGCTTTTGTCAGACATTTCCCATCCGCTTGGCTTCGGCTGGACAAACTGGGCGACATGCCTCCCTCGGGTGGAGAGTACCAATTTTACAAGAACGTCAAAATCGAGCCCATGCTAGCCAAGCAGGTCACGACCTATTTCGAAGAAATTTTAAAAACAAACGGCCGCATCGAGCAATTCATCGATTCCGATTACACTTACATGAATCATACTTTGGCCAAGTGGATCTACAAGCGGGAGGACATCCGAGGAGCCCGCTTGCGCAAAGTAAGACTGGACGATCCCAGACGAGGAGGTATCTTCACGCAGCCCGGTCTCATGACGGCCACGGCCAATGGGGTCGATACTTCGCCCGTGGTACGGGGCGTATGGGTTCTTGAAAACATTCTGGGTACTCCGCCTGCGCCTCCTCCTCCCGACGTGGAACCTTTGCCCACCGATACCCGGGGAGCGGCCAGCATTCGGGAGCGTTTGGACCTTCACCGGAAGAACGAAGCCTGCGCCAGCTGCCACGTCAAAATCGACCCGATGGGCTTTGCCTTTGAGAATTTCGACGTCGTGGGCCGTTGGCGCGACAAATACCGGGGAGACCGCAATCCCATCGATGCCTCAAGCGTGATGGCCAACGGCCAAGAAATCGCTGACATTGTGGAATTCAAGAAGATGCTCAAGGACCGCAAGCATCTGGTCATTTCTTGCCTGACCAAGAAAATGCTTACCTATGCCACCGGCCGTCACCTCGAAGCGGTCGACCGTGGAGAAGTGGACCGCATCGTCGCCGAACTCGGCCAAAAGGAAAATCGTTTGCGCGACCTCATTCATTTGGTGGTGAAGAGCGATATCTTTCTTTCCAAATAATCCCAAACCTCGCAGGCGAGGCCACCCGACAAAACCATGAATTCTTTTTACAGCCTTCTCAAAGCTTGCCTCCTTTGTTCGGCCATATTGCTCTGCTTGCAATCCAACGCGGCGGCCAAGTTACCCAATATCATCTTCATCATGGTGGACGACATGGGCTACCACGATTTGGGGTGCTACGGCAGCAAGACCATCCAAACCCCCAATATCGACCGGATGGCCCGGGAAGGCATGCGTTTCACCGATTGCTATTCCGGCGATACCGTTTGCGCATCCGCCCGCAGTACGCTCATGACGGGTTATCACAAGGGACATACTCCCGTTCGCGGAAATTCTGGCGGCATTCCTCTTTTCCCCGAAGACGTCACGGTGGCCGAGGTGCTGAAGAAAGCGGGGTATGCAACGGGTGGTTTCGGGAAGTGGGGATTGGGCAACCAAGGCAAGGACGGAGCAGCCGAGCGACAAGGGTTCGACCTCTTCTACGGCTACTACAACCAATGGCATGCACACAACTACTACACCCACCTTTTCCGCAACAGCAAAAAGGTCGAATTGAACGGACGTTATACCCACCATGCCATCTACGACGAGACGATTCAGTTCATCAAGGACAACAAGAACAAGCCGTTCTTTCTCTATTGCCCTTGGACTCCGCCGCATGCCGCCTATCAGATCCCCGAGGACGAGCCCGCTTGGCAAATTTACAAGGACAAGCCATGGAAGAGCAAGGATGCCAAGGTAGCGGCCGCCATGGACACCATGATGGATCGGCAAGTGGGAGAGATCACCGCCTTGCTCAAGAAGCTTGAAATCTTCGAGAATACCTTGATGTTCTTCACCTCCGACAACGGGGCCGCCAAGCGCTTCGACGGAATCCACGATTCGTGCGGAGTCATGCAGGGAAAGAAGAGGTCCCTCAACGAAGGAGGCATCCGGGTGCCCATGGTCGCCCGTTGGTCCGGCAAAATCAAGCCGGGATCGGTCAGTGATCACCCATGGTATTTTCCCGACGTCATGCCCACTCTCGCCGAAATCGCGGGCGTTTCCAAGGAAGTGCCCAAGGACGTCGACGGGATCTCCGTATTGCCAACGCTGTTAGGCAAAGGAGAGCAAAGGCAGCATGAGTACATGTACTGGCAGTATGGCGTGCGGGCCGCCCGCTCGGGAAAATGGAAGGGGATAGGGAAGGGCGGTCATATGTACCTGTACGACCTGAGCAAGGACAGGGCGGAGAAAAACGACCTTTCCGCCAAGCACCCCGAGATTGCGGCCAAGTTCAGGCGTTACATCACCGAAGGCTACCGTGAACCCCGCAGCCAAAAGGACGACGGCAAGTACACCGGGAAGAGCAAAAAGTAGTGGACCGAACGGGGTTTTATCCCATCACCGGAAAGTCCAAAGGGAAAGAGTTTCCGCATCTTTGACAAGAATGCCGTCCTTGAGAAGTACGGGAGCGGCCCAAGTCGAATGCGTCGACAAGGCGTAGATTGCCACGGGACGGAAGGCCTTGGGGAAGGCCTTGAAGACGGTCAGACGCCCTTGGTGGGAGAGAGTCAATACATGTCCCGGGAAAGACAGGAAGGTGGCATAAGGTCCGGTTCGGGGCGGTCCCTGCCAGAGGACTTTGCCGTTTCCCGGATCAAGGCAGAAAAGGCGCCCCTGCCCATAGTGGGACAAGCCATAAAGAAAACCATCCGCCACGATGGCCGAGGCCATGTCGAGGGCGAGCTCCTTTTGGGTCCAGGATTTGGAAACGCTCCACTTTCCTTTTGTCAGGACGGGTTCGATGGAATGAATGCCCCGGTTTTCGGCTCCAAGGAGGATTTTTCCATCATGAAAGGCCGGAGTGGGCATATTCTGGTTGTGGGTCTTGTGGGGGAAGGGGTACTCCCAGAGCAAATGCCCGTCCTCAGGTTCCACACTCACAAGAGCCCGATGGTTCCAAGCCACAACCTGACGGACGCCTTCGATCTCGGCAAGGAAGGGGGATGAGTAGCAAGTGCCGTCGTTGCCCATCGACCAGATCGTTTCGCCCGTGGCCACCTCGAGGGCCATCAAGGAACCCTCGTCATCGTTCCCAAAAAGATTAATGATCCGGTCCCCGAGGATCAGAGGGGAATTGGTCGCCCCCCAATGGGCATACGGTTGCCCAAAACGCTTTCCCGGGGTCTTCCGCCAAAGCAACTTGCCCGAATCCGCGTCCCAAGCCGAGAGAATACCGGTTATGCTGGTGGTGAAAAGACGCCCGTCGGAATAGGCAGGATTGGCCTTGGGGCTCTTGCCATGGCGCTCCCCACCACCGCCCATTTTGAACGGGACCGGATAGCCCTTGGTCCAAAGAACCTTGCCGGAAACAAGATCGATGGCCCGAACCATCTCCTTCTCACCCTGTCGGGAGTGAACCATGACCTTCCCATCGGAAACCACGGCTGTTCCGTAACCGGAGCCGACCTGGACGCTCCACTTGGGCTTCAGTTCGACAGGCCATTGGGCGGGAGGGTCGAATCCCTTCACCCGCCCGTTTCGCTCGGGGCCAAGCCAACCCGGCCAAACGGAATCACCGGCCCGAAGAGAACTCTGCAGGGATACCGCCAACAAAAGACAAAGGAAAGGGTAGGCATTCATTCTTCAAACTTTTAGCACAGCGCTACATACAAGAACATGAAAAAAACCTCGACATAGAGTCGACCACGGGAGAAGGTTGCTCGTATTAAGTCATGCTCGTGCCCAAACTTACTCAGCCAAAAATTTTTTGTCTCACGTAATCTTTCGCAAGGGAATGCTGTAGATTGGGTTAAGGACAAGCACCCAATACAAAATCAACCAAGCAAATTATCATGAAAAAAGCATTTGTAATTCTTTCCGCCGCAGGAGTATGCATGTCTTCGCTCGCTGCGAAACCTCTGGATCTCTCAAAAATTTCCAAGGATGCCAATTGGCTCATGCATATGGATTTCGATGCGATGCGCAACTCCGACGTGGGCGTCTTCATGCGTGACAAGATGGAGAAAATACCCGAGGCACTCGAGCGCATGGAAAAAATCAAGGAAACTTACGGTGTTGATTTAGACGGCTTTTCGTACCTGACCATGTCGGGCTCGGGCGAACGGCACAAGGGAATCGCCATCATGAAAGGCGGTCTCGACCCCGACGTGGTCATTGATTTCGCCAAGTCTAGAGAAGAACTGGAGGTTACCCGCATCGGAAAGCAAAGGGTATACTCAAGCTCCAAGGGCCGCCATCCTATGGCTTTCGCGGCCCTCAAGAAGGGCGTTTTCGTGGGAGGACCGGATTCCAACTATGTTTCGGAGGGGATCATGCTCAGCAAGGGCAAGGCCGAGTCCTATCAAGGACATCCCATCCTTGATGCCCTCACCGATTCGATCGAGGATCCGGGTTTTGTCGTTTTCGCGGATGTCCAAGGAGCAGTTAAAAACAATGAAATTGAAGCCAGAATGATGCCCATGCTGCAAAAGGTTAAGGCAGGTGGCATGGCGATAGGGGACGAAAACGGAATAATCCGGGTTATCGCCGTAATGGAAACCACTTCGGAGGAGACTTGCAAGCAAGTTGAGGCAATGATCAACGGAGGCATGGCCATGCTCGAGATGAAAAAAGCTCAAGACAAACGCCTTGAGCGCTTCATGCAAGGGCACTCGATCAAGCGCGAGGGAAAGATGATTTGGATCGAAATGAAATTATCCTCCGAGGTCCTCATGGACCACCTTGAAAAGGAGATGAGGAAAGCCGCCTGAGCCGAATTCGCTTGGGAAATCGGGTTAAACGAAAAAGACTAGCTTTTCATCGCAAGTCCGCTGGCGATTCCATGCCTCAGGTTACGGTAGGAATGAATGATTTCCTTTCTGCCGTAGTGGCTCGTTATTTCGTTCAAGACAAGTAGCCCGGCTGGAAAAATATCAGCCCGCGAGGGAGGCAGGGAGGGATAACTGTCGACCCTCTGACTCAAGCTCATTTTCGACAACCGGTCAAAGAGGTTGATTGAGTCGGAGAGTTTGAGGACTCCTTTGCCGTTTCTTTGCCGATCGGATTCATTCTCCAGAATCTTGCGAAGGAACACCAACGTTCCCCCCGCCCCGACCAAAGTGGAGCAGGGAGTGGACAGGACCGCAGCGTGAGATCCATTCAAAAAGCTTTGGACGTGCTTTTGCGCATCCAAGCATGCCTGATCGGACCATGGACGAACCGAGTCTGGACAAAACAGGTTCGAAACAACCGCAGCGCCCAAAGGTAAGCTTTCCACGGAAGTGACTTCTCGCTCTTTGACGGCAATGACCTCCATGCTCCCGCCACCCAGGTCAAGGGCGTGAAAATCATCAAAGAGTTCAATCGAGGGATCGGAGAGCAAACCGGCGGCAATGGCACCCGCTTCCTCCAATCCGGTGAGAACCGATATGGGAAGACCGAGGGATGCCTGAGCCAATGCAATCAACTCCTGACTGTTTTCCGATTTCCTAAAAGCCTCGGTAGCGACCGCCTTCATCCTGTCCACTTCATGGTCTCGGGCAATTTTCATGAGTTCGGTCAGGACTGCCAACAACCTGTCGATTGTTTCTTCCGAGAAACTGAACTTATTACCTCCACCCGTGGTTAACCTGCATGACCGACTCTCTTCGGCGACAACCTGAGGCCTGCCTCGCTCAGCGATCTCGGCAACGAGCAATTTCGTGGTGTTCGAACCAAGATCAAAAATGGCAACCTTCATTGCGAAAATTCAAAGAACGTATCCATCCGGCCCTATGACCAGAGTAAATTCACCTTTCGAACTGCTTGTCCGGTTCCGCTTTATGGTTTCGGAGACCGTTCCGACGAGAAAGCTTTCGTGAAGCTTGGTGACTTCACGGGCCAAACAAACCGTTCTTTCGGAACCCAGTTCCTCTTCGATCAACCTCAATGTTTTTTCGATCCGGTACTTGGACTCGTACAAAATCAAGGATCCGCCGAACTCCTTCCATTCCTCAAGGGCTCTTCTGGCGCCGGCTGATTTTTTCGGAAGAAACCCAAGGAAGAGAAACTGGTGCGTGGGAAGACCCGAAGCAGCCAAAACAGTAATGGCCGCATTAGGACCAGGGACCGGAACGATTGGAATTCCGCGAATTCTGCATTCCCGGACCAAACGAAACCCAGGATCGCTGATTCCCGGGTAACCGGCATCCGAAACCAGGGCTATGGATTTACCCTGCTCAAGCAGATCAGCCAATTCCGCTGTCTTTTTTACTTCGTTCTCCTCGCGATACGAGACCAATGTCTTGGAGAAGGAAAGATGATCGAGTAGTTTTTTCGTAACCCGCGTATCCTCGCAGGCAATCAAGTCGCTACTTCCCAAAATCTCACAAGCCCGTGGAGAAAGGTCAGACAGGTTGCCGATCGGGGTGGCGACCAAAGAAAGGATGCCGATTGAATCTTCCCCTGCGGTCACTGAAGGGGATTTTGGACAAAGAAAACGGGATAATCAGCGGTTGAAACCACCGCGATCAAAGCCACCCGGAAGACTGTATTCCCAATTCGCGGGACGAGTTTGGGGCATTTTGTCGTCATCCGGGGAAGCAGTGAAACAACCGCTCAACAAAAAGGAAAGGCTTGAAAGCAAGAAGAGGGAAAGAAACTTGGCCATTGAGATTATCGAGTTCAAAGAGTGTTTTGTTTTTCGGGAACGATTTGTACGAGATCGCCTGGGCGCAAACGGTTCGGTTCACCAAACTGAGGCAAAATGTAAGCCAACGAATACCCCTTTTGAGTACTTTGCACTTTGATTCGGGCAGCCTCTGACTTACCCTTCCAAAGGGTAAAAATTTCTCCTTGATTCAAGCCCCGTTCACTGCCAATGGGAAGCATGAGCATGCCGGACCTGCTGTCAATCCGGGCAATCGAAGACGGAATTCCATATTCGTTCATCATCGTCAACTCAGTTGAGTCCTCGGTAGCCACCGCGACATCGGGTTTTTGAGGCGGACCATCCTGTTTGACGCCGAAAGGATTCTCATCCTCCGCCTCTTGGCTGGCCAAGCCCTCGACTCCTCCTTTTTGCTTGGCAAGCATTTCATCAATTCCCCGCTGATAACCCGCAGCGTCAGCCAGTTTAATCTCCCGTTGCAACTGACTGAGCTTGGCACCGTGCTCTTCCTTGAGCGAATCGATCTCAGCGGTATGCATCTTTTCGGCTTCAATCTTCTGCTGTTCGAGGCCGGCAATGTTATTGTTCAGCACCATGATTTGCTGCTCAGAGGCTTCTTTTTCATCCTGCCTGAGCTTTTTCTCCTCCGCCAAATCAGCCTCGGTGTTTTGTAACTTCAGTTCAAAGTCATTGGATTTGGCCTCCCACTCTTCCTTCTGCTCCTTCATGTCGTTGAACAGATTTTGGGATTCGCGCAAGGCTTGATCCCGCTCCAGAATATTCGACCGCAGGCTTGCAATCTCACCATAAAGATCGTTGCGGTTCTTGTAGAGCATTCCCATGACCGTGCGCAGGCGGTTCTCGCGGGAAACTCCGGGTATCACCGAACCATCTTCCTTCACGACGTCGTGCTTGGGAAACTTAGTCAGGTCGGAAAATGGGTTTTTGAGTTCGGCGATCCCTTCCGGTTTCGCATTGGGATTCGGTTCCCATACTTTGGCCTCCGCATTCCAGAGGAATAAGTCAACCGGGGTATTTTCGACTAATTTCGGTGGCCCAAACTCCATGGCCAAAACATCGAGCTTCTCACGGTAGTCTTTTCCCCTCATGATGAGGTTCTCGGCGGTTTTGAGATCATTCAATGCGTTTTCGAGAGGGTTTTCGTCATTTAAGCCGACAGGCTGATTATCCAAAAAGACTTCCTTAAAAACGGTTTTCTTGGAGGCGACGTCCGCCCATTGAGCCTCCTTGGATGACTGCAGAATCGCGTACCCATTTGAAACCTGCTCGTCAAGAAATGCGTTTGTTTGAGCGTTTTTGTTCTTATGCAACAGGACAAGCCAAACGGCAATGCCACAAAACATGAGCATGGTTAATACACGCAGAATTGTTCCGAAAACTTTGATAAATGCGGTCATAGACGAATGTTAGGTTATGGATAACATGAGTTGGTTTGACAGCGAATGCAAACCGAATATTACGAAGGCGGTTCAAGGGTAAGCCCGAACCTGATAAACTTGAGCGCGGTCAAGCCCATGCGTCGAGATGATTTCAATTTCGATTGCCTTGGTTGAAATCGTTGGAAATTCGTGTGTCCGGAAAGGCAGTGCATTATCCGGAACTTCGAGCAGTTCCTTCCAGTGACCGACTTCGTCCATGAAAAAGATTTTGTAGTGACTGACGACCGAAGTTACGCAAGCAACGGAAAACTTCTCGGGACGCGGTGGGATGATAAATTCCGACGAAGAATCGAAAACCAGATCAATCGAAGAAATTTCGCGCGCTTTCTCCCAATGAAACTCGAGAAACTCGGGATAGCGGAAATCGGTGGGCTCGGAAATCCACAAGTGAGGTAGACGGTCCGGTCGCGTTCTCCCATTGGTAAGGTTTTCGGGCCTGTAGACGGGCTGCGCGGGCACAGTCTCGATCATCGGAGCGGAAGAAGGCCCGGGAACCCGACTGGTCTCAGGCGAGAATTCGGAATAAGGATTCTTGATTCCGCTTGCGGGCGAGTTGACGACACGATGAAGGAGAATGCCGACCGGAGCATTATCCTGTTG
>JAYOII010000035.1:0-15080 GCA_038118685.1 Opitutia bacterium | reverse complement strand
TTATATATTAAAGCATTGTTCCTAACCTTGGGTCTTTTGACGACCGCAACTACCTGGGGGGCCACGGCCGCCTTTACCGGAAAGGTCACCGCGGTAAAAAAGGCGGAAGCCAAGAAGAAGGACACCCTGGTTCATTTCACGGTCGAGATCGACTACTTCGATTACCTAAGCCGCGGCGGTGGTCGCCTTTCCAAAGTGGGCCACACCAGCGACCAGCGGGTTCTCAAGCTCGGATCGGTCTGCGTGATCAACGGTCGCATGGTGAATGCAGCCACTTTCGCCAAGGCCATCCGGCCGGACCTCTGGGGCTATTTCTACGAAACCACTTGGCTGGACCTGCAAACGACCCCCAACTTCCAATGGGGCGAAGTGATTGCGGTGGCCAAGGACGCCTTCACCCTGCGCGTTCACCGCACCCACAAGGAAATTCACCTCGAGGCCAATCCTCCCCTGGAAATCAAGGTGCCTTATGACGACAAGGTCTCCTTCCGAATGGAAAGCGAGCCCAGCGATGCGGCCACTGCCCTCAAGCCGGGGAACTGGGTGCAAATCCATGAACCGAGGCCCCAAATGATCGCCCTGTGGAACGGAGACACGACCTATGATCCCGCCGAGCAGCAACCGGTGAAAGAAGGCAAACGCGGGCTGGCCAACGACCTCACTTGCCGGGCCGTGCTGGGCAAGGTCGTGACGAAGACCCCGGACAAAGTATTGGACCTGTCCGCTCAGGTCACCTGCGACCGCTGGCTCAAGGGAAAGAAGGAAAACCTCACCTTGAACGCCAAGAAAACCTCCTTCGTCCTCGATGGCAAGCTCGCCCCCCCGAAGATCGCAGCCGTGGCGGGACGCGAGGCCGTACTCTGTCACTACCGCTGGGACAAGGTTCCGCACAAAATACTCGTCCGCTCCCATGACGACTCCATCCGCGGCACGATCGTGGCTATGAATTCGGAAACGCTCCGGTTGACAAGCCCCGCCGGCAGCCACCAAATCACGATCGA
This sequence comes from Opitutia bacterium, assembly GCA_038118685.1. GTDB lineage: Bacteria > Verrucomicrobiota > Verrucomicrobiia > Opitutales > Seribacteraceae > Seribacter. The sequence goes on along the minus strand of JAYOII010000035.1, from coordinate 14,079 downwards.
GAAGGATGCTCTCTTCCAAGTCGACGGGGTGCCTGCGGACCTTCAGGCAGTCATCAAAAAGGGCGGCGACCTCGTGGTCTACCCCAAACGGGGACGGACCATCGTTGCCTTCGCTCCGATCGATCTAAAGTAAAAAGGTTTCTTTGGCCTGTATCAGGTCATGGCAGGGCGCCCTTGCCGGAGTGCCGGCTTTGCCTCTCGGACAAGATATCTTTTCCTATTGATGAACGTGGCATCGACTCCTTAGATTCAGGGGTTCATGAAGCCTTTCGACCCGGAAAAAAACATACCTTGGAAAACACCCCTCAACAGCGGCGTCACATGGTCGATTGTTTCTATCTTCGCCCTTGTCATCCTCCTTCTCCTTTGGAAGCAATTCCCTGTTAACGAAACTTCTCCCGAGGACTTGACCGTATATTGCGCGGCAGGAATACGGTTACCCGTTGAGGAAGCCGCCACTGCGTTCGAAAAGGAATTCGGTTTCAGCATCGCTTTGAACTACGATTCAAGCGGAGCTTTGGAAGGTAAGTTGCAATTGGAGAAGGACAGCAACAAGAGCCGAGCCGATCTGTACATACCGGCGGACTCTTCCTTTGCCCGGAGAGCAAAGGACAAGATGCTTACTACCGAATCGATTCCCGTCGCTTCTTTCCGTTTGGTGATGGCCTCTTCACCGAAAGCAAATGTCTCCTTTTCAACCCTCGACGAATTCCTTGCTCTCGAGGAGCCTTTCACACTTTGCAACGTTGCCGCTGGAGTAGGCTTAAAAACCAAGGAAGCGCTTGAGGGACTTGGTAAATGGGAAGCGTTTGATTCGGCCAAAAAAGCAGCCTTCCCTCGCGTGACGGACGCAGCCGCAGCCATTTCCGCCTCCGATGCGGTTCGGGCGGGATTCGTTTGGGACACCACGGCCAGGCAGTTCGGGTTGAAAATTCACGAACTTAACGAATTGGAAAAGGTTCGATCAGCAATCAGCGTCAACTTAATCTCCACCTCGAACAAACCGAAGAAGGCCCTCCTCTTCGCCCATTACCTGGCGTCCCCGCAAAAAGGGCGGTCTTTCTTTTCAAAATATTATTTTTCAGAAGCCAGCAACCCGAGCCCCTACGAAACTTCCGTAAAATAGAGCAGGAGTTTTCCCTCCATGACCGAATCACTCAAAGGAGAAGATCAACCTGAATTTCGATTGGGTTCGGACACTCCTTTTCTCATTGGCTTGGGAATCCTCGGCGGTTCCTACGCCATCATCATTTTAGCCATGATCGTAGCCGATCTGGCTTACCTGGACAAGGATTCGATGCTCGGTGCCTTGAGAAGCCAGGAAATTCATTACTCCATCGTACTCAGCCTGCTTTCCTGCACGCTCTCGACAATTCTTTCCCTTTGGGTAGCCGTCCCTCTGGGCTATCTCACGTCGCGCTTCGATTTCCCGGGCAAACGCTTGCTTGAAATCGTTTTGGACATCCCGATCGTTCTCCCCCCTTTGGTCATTGGGATCTCCCTCTTGGCTCTCTTCAATTTCGCCCCCTTTTCCTGGACAAGCCAATGGGTGGTCTTCGAAATTCCCGCCGTCATCCTTGCTCAATTCATGGTAGCCTGCGCTTTTGCCACGAGGGCCATGAGAATATCCTTCGACCAAATTCCGCAACGTTATGAAAAGGTCGCTCTGACCTTGGGGTGCAATCGGGCCAAAGCCTTCAGGTTGGTCGTCATGCCACAGGCCAAGCAAGGAATCCTAGCCGCCGGCACCTTGGCTTGGGCTCGCGCTCTCGGAGAATTCGGTCCGATCCTCGTGTTCGCAGGTTCCACGAGAATGCACACGGAAGTTCTCCCCACTTCCGTGTACTTGGAAATTCAAGCGGGCAATCTCAAGGGGGCTTTGGCCGTATCCCTCATCATGATCGTCGCTGCTGCAGGGGTTCTTGCAACCTCTCGCCTCATGGGAATGAAGCGAATGGAACCATGATCGCGGTCAAAAAACTTGGCTTGAAGCAGGGAGAGTTCTCCCTGCACGACCTCAATTTCGAAATCCCCGAGGGCAAGTACGGCGTACTCGTAGGCAAAAGCGGATGCGGAAAAACAACGCTCCTCGAGGCCGTTTGCGGACTCCGCCCAATAAACGCAGGCCGGATCCTTCTTGGCGGCCAAGAGGTCACTTCTTGCAAACCCGGTGAGCGCGGAGTGGGTTACGTCCCTCAGGACGGAGCGCTTTTTCCCCATTTGAGCGTTGCCAAACAATTGGCTTTTTCCCTTGTCCTTCGCAAAACCGAACCATCCCGAATCTCCAGACGGGTCGAGGAATTGGCCGACCGTTTGGACATTTCACACCTGCTGGACCGGATGCCCGATGCATTAAGCGGCGGCGAATGCCAACGGGTCGCCCTGGGCAGGGCGCTGTCCATTCGTCCGAAATTCCTTTGTTTGGACGAACCCCTCAGCGCATTGGACGACGAGACTCACGATGAAATCTTCGAGTTGCTCCTTCAAACGGTCAAAGGAACCGGGGTAACCGTACTCCATATCACTCACAACAAACGGGAAGTTGATAATCTGGCCGACTTGGTCTTCCGCATGAACGGCAACGCCCTAAGCCAAGAAAGATAGATTGAAAACTTTCGGAATTATTTCATGAACCATAAATTACGATGCTTCTTTTTCCTTTCCTGTCATTTGGCCGCACTCGCGCTGGATGCAGAGAAGGAAACAACCTCAACCGAAGACTGGCCACAGTGGAGAGGACCTTCTCAAAATGGCTTGGCTACCCCGGGACAAGATCTGCCTCTCGATTGGAGTGATTCGAAAAACGTCATTTGGAAAACGGAAATTCCCGGGCGCGGACACGGCTCGCCCATCGTGGTCAATGATCGAGTGATTCTCCCTACCTCGGACGAACAAAAGAAGACCCAGAGTATTCTTTGCCTCGACCGTTCCACGGGCAAGCTCCTTTGGACCACTCAAGTTCACAAGGGTGGGTTCATGAAGCTGAATAAAAAGGGTACCCACGCCTCCGGCTCGCTCGCCTGCGACGGAAAACAACTCTACGTCAATTTCCTTAACGACGGAGCCGCTCATACCACCGCCCTTTCCATGGAAGGAAAGATTCTTTGGCAGACCAGAATCACCGACTACGTCGTCCACCAGGCCTATGCCTCCTCCCCTGCCCTCCACGGCGAGAACCTCCTCTTGGTAGCGGCCGACAACAAGAAAAGCGGGGCCATCGCCTGCCTGAACCGCACGGACGGGAAGATCATTTGGAAAGTCGGCCGGCCCAAAAAACCCAATTATGCATCTCCCGTAATCTACGAGTTGGACGGACGCCAGCAACTCATCATGACCGGTTGCGACCTGGTCTCCTCCTACAACCCCGTCTCCGGTGACAAACTTTGGGAGATCAAAGGAGCGACCACCGAATGCGTCACCACCACCGTAACGGACGGCATCCACGTCTACTCCTCGGGCGGTTACCCCAAGAACCATGTCTCGGCTATCCGGGCGGACGGCTCGGGGAAGGTCGTTTGGAGAAACCAAGTACGCGTCTACGTCCCTTCGATGATCGTCCATCAGGGGCACCTCTACGCCATCGCCGACGCCGGTGTCCTTTATTGTTGGAAGGCCGACACGGGAGAGGAAAAGTGGAAGGGACGCCTCGGTGGCACCTTCAGCGCCTCTCTTGCCCTTGCGGACGGAAAGCTTTATGCCGCCAACGAGGCCGGTGACTGTTTTGTGGCAGAGGCTTCATCGAAGGGATTCAAGCTGCTGGCCAAGAACAAGCTCGGGGACGAGATCTTCGCCTCCCCCGTAATCTGTGGAAAACGACTCTTCCAGCGGACGGCCCACCGCTCGGGATCCGAGCGTCAGGAGTTTCTCTACTGCATCGGGAAAAAATAGGTGGTCGGAGACTCAAGCCCGACCGGGGAACTCGTGAAAATCATCCAAGTAAGCCTCGATCACTTCTTCCACACATGAATCGGCGCTCATGCCGAGGGCTTGCGCCCTTTTTGATTCAGTCCCGATGGGCCAGCCTTCCACGACCTTGATCACAAGGGCGTCGGGTTGATCGATGATCTTGCCCAGCGTGATCCCCTTTTCTTTCGCAACCCTTTCGAGGGACGAGATCATGTCGCGCACGAGATATTGCCGGCTCGGCAGGGTCAGAACCCGGTCGTCTTCCAAGGCTTCGCCATCGCACTCCATGGCCAGGATGAAGGCGTCCACCACCTTGCGATAGCCCAAGAGCGGAACCCCTTGCTCCCGGCTCACCGGCAACTCGAAATCGACCCCGCTCAAGGGTTCGCGAAACAAGCCGCTGGCAAAGCTCGAAAGAGCGGCATTGGGCTTGCCCGGTCGAATAAAGATGGTGGGAAGACGAACGGCCCGCCCGTCCAGAAAGTCCTTGCGGGAGTAGTCGTTGATCATCAACTCGCCCGCCAGCTTCGTCATCCCATAGGTGGTCTGGGGCAAGGGCTTGGTTTCGTCACCGACCACAGGCGGGCAAGCCTCTCCTCCGAAGACCGCCAGGCTGCTCGCGAAGACGACACGGGCCCGCCCCCGGGAGTTTCGGCAAGCCTCAAGCAACTTGGTCGTGCCTTCGAGGTTCACCCGTATGCAAAGATCAAAATCACGCTCTCCGTCTCCACTCACGATCGCCGCGAGATGAAAGAGCAAAAAATCCTCCTCCTTTGGAATGATCGAGTCCACTGCATCATCGGTCGAGAGATCCGCCTCGACGAAGGAAACCCAATCCGGCAAACCCTTGCGGCTCTCCTCGGGAATGCGCAGGTCCGCAGCCACGATCGAGCTGATCTCGACCTCTCCCGAGGGCCGAAGGGCCAGAGTGCCCCGTCGGCAAAGTTCCCTTACGAGTTGAGTTCCGATAAACCCGCCGGCTCCCGTAACGACGACCTTCATTCGCTCCCCCGTTCTTTTTCCAAGGACTGCCGGTACCACTCGTACAGACCGCTGTGGTCGAGTTCCCCGAGACCGTCCTCCAGCATCCGTTCCCAAAGTTTCTTGTTGGTCTCCAGCATCGGTAGGTTCAAGCCGTCAGCCGAAGCAACCTTGGAGGCTTCGACCAAGTCCTTCAGCTGGTTGATCCCGGTGCCACCGGGTTCAAAGTTTTCCTCGATCATCCTGAGTCCATGCTGGTCGAGAATCTTGCTCTGGGCAAACCCACCGAGCAGAGCGCTCCGGGCCGCTTTCAGGTCGACCCCGTTTTCCCGACACAAAAGAAAGGCCTCGCTCAAGGAGGCGATGGTCGAAGCAACGATAATCTGGTTGGCTAGCTTGGCGCATTGCCCTGCTCCGCTCGGGCCCATGTAGGTAAGGACCGTCCCCATAATCTCAAGGACGGGACGGATAGACTCCACGCTTTCCTTCAGGCCTCCGGCCATGATGGTCAGGTTTGCCTCGCGGGCCCCCTTTTGTCCGCCGGAAACGGGGGCGTCTATCCAATCCGAGTCCATCCCCAACGCCCTCTCATGCCAGGCTCTCGTGGGCTCGACCGCCGTGCTCCCCATGTCGACGATCTTTGAACCGGCTGTCAGCCCTTCGAAAAGTCCGTCCTCTCCCTCCACTACCTCGGCAACGGAACCCGCATTGGGCAGGCTAAGGAAGACTAGCCCGTCCCCCACCCGCTCCGCTACCTCCCGTGGACAGGTGGCAACATCCGCCCCTTCGCCGGCCATTTCCTCCAGCACTTTCTTACTTCGATTAAAGAGGGTTAGCCGGGCGCCCTCTCTCCTCAAGTGACCGGCCATGGGCTTGCCCATGTTTCCCAATCCGATGAACCCGATTCGACTATCGCTTACCGAATGCATTTGACGACAAGTAAATGGAACGGTCTCACTTTCCAACCTTCTTCACTTTGCCATAGACCGCAAAAGCGGTATCCCAAGTGACGTCTTTTTCCGATGCAGCTGACGCTGGCGCCGCAAATACGGTTTCCCAACTCTTCCCATCGGTGCTGCGTTTGACGTCATAACGACCTCGGGCGACGTTGACGATGGTTCCATTCGGGGATTGAGCAAAGCGACCGGCTGGGGTTTCCGCAGGAAGATCCGACCAGTTGGCTCCATCCTTGCTTCTCCGTCCCCCACCATTCCAACCAGTCAGCCAAAACTCGCCGTTCACGAAACTGAGCCCTCGCCAAGAAGTTCTTTTCACCCCGTGATCGTGAAGCGTCCAGGTCGTCCCTCCGTCCAAAGAACGGGCGGCTTTTTCCTTGAAGTTACAAACGAAGACGCCATTTCCGTAGGCTATGCCTTCTTGCCCTCGGTCACCCACGCCTTCGGGAATCCGGCTGTGCTTCCAGCTCTGACAAAGATCGTCGCTGTAGAAAACACGACGGTTGTCGCCGATGGCAAGGAATCGACCACCTTTGAAGTCGCCAAAGCCGCAGATGATATGATGCGTCCTGCCGCCGTCGAGGAGATCCTTGAGGGAATGCTTCCGCCAATTCGCGTGGGTGTCGCTTGAACTGGTAATGCCCCTCCATTGATCGGCTCCCGTAAGCATGACCCCTTTCCCGCCGGCCGCTCCCCAGACGCTTCCTAGTTTTGCGGGCTCTTTGTTCAAGTGCGACCAAGTCTCCCCATCGTCTGATCCGATATAGATTCCCGGCGTTCCCCAGCCGGAGAAAACACCGATCACGCCCTCGTTGAAAGCCATGCCGTATACCGCATAGTTACCATGCCAGCCACCGTCTTCTCTGGATTCGGTGGCGAGGAAGGTCTGTTTCCAGTTCTTTCCGTCGTCCCTCGAAACAAGAACTCGCATCCCCTGCTTCGAACAGATCGCGAAAACAGGCTCTTCCTGTTTGGGCGAGAGGTTTCCGCCCATCGGAATATCGGTTCGGACAGGAGCAAACTTGGGATGCTGACCTACTGCGGAGATGGACAGAACAAGAAGCAGGATCCAAGAGGTTGCCTTTACCATGGCTTTGCTTCCTTCAGCTCTCCAGTCCACGGATGGTGGACTTGGTGCTGCTGCCGAATTTCTCGGTCTCCACGCCCATGCGCTGAGCAAGGGGGACGAAGAGGTTGCAGAGGGGTGTGTTGTCGTCCGCATCATGGGCCACGTAGGAACCGTGTTTGTAGCCGCCGCCGGCAACGATGATGGGCAGGTTCGAGGTGTTGTGGGAGGAAGCGTTGCCCAAGTTCGAGCCGAAAAGGATGGCAGTGTGGTCAAGCAGGGGCTTTCCGTTTTCCTTCGTTGCCTTGAGCTTGGTCAGAAATTCGCCGAAAAGCTTGAATTCGGCTTTTTCGATGATCTCCAGTTCGCCGATCTTTTCCTCGTCCTTCCCGTGATGGGAAAGGTTGTGCCAATCGGTCTTCACGCCCGGAATATTGCTCGGCACGGCGTTCATGGCTCCAAGAGAGAAAGTGATGGCGCGGGTGGAGTCGGTCTGCAGGGCGAGTGCGATCATGTCGTACATGAGACGTTGCTTGGCCAGAATGTCGACTTTGTCCGTCACGTCTTTGGGAGCAGGGTAATCCACCTCGGGCTTGGGTTTGCGGGTCCATTCCTTGTTTTGCTCAAGCCGAACCTCGAGGTCGCGGACGGAGCTCAAGTATTCATCAAGTTTCTCTCGGTCCCGGGGACCGAGGCTTCTTTCGAGAGCCTTGGCGTCACCAAGGACCACGTCCAAAACGCTCCTTCCCTTCTCCAGTTGCTTGACCTGTTCTTTGATTTCCTGCTCGGTTCCTTGAGCGAACAATTGCTGATAAAGCTTGGATGGAGAAGTGATGGCGGGCAGAGCCACTCCGTTGGCCGTCCAGGAGAGCGACTGGTTCCTGGTCCCCAAGGTCAAAGAAGGAAAACGGGTGGCGGCCCCGATTTGTCGAGCCATCAATTGGTCCAGGGAAAGGGTGTTCTTGAATCCGGCCAGGCCCGGTCGCTGGGCCGAAGTCAGCCAAGTCATTTCGGATGCATGCCCGTTGTTTCCGTTTTGACTGGGATGAGAAAGCCCGGAAAAAAGGGTCAGATCCTTCACGTGTTCCTTGAGCTCTTTCAGGTATGGAGTCGTGGCCTGGATCGGACCGGCCTTTTCAGGAAAGAGAAAGGGAGCATGAAAACCCAGGCTGGCGTTCATCGCGACGAAACGTTTGGGCGATGACGAGGAAGGCGCCGCTCGGGTGAAAGCGGGAGTCATGGCGTGAAGAAGCGGGAGAGCAACCGTAACACCGCTCCCTTTGAGAAAACTGCGTCTGTTCAAGGCTTTCTTCGTGGCTAGGTAAGTCATGCTTAAATGAGTTGGTTTATTTGCTTTGAAAGATTTTGGAAGAGATCACGAGGTGGATCAAGTCCCGCGCCCGGTAGCCGGTGCGGGCGGACTCCTTGACGATCCGTTCCAACTCGGCCCGGTCGGAAAAGCCAAGTTCCCGTCCGGTGGCGAAAGTCAGTAACTTTTTGGCAAGAGCCCGGGTCAAAGTTTCGGGTTGCCGGGCCAAATGGCTTTGAAACTCGGTGAATCCGGCGAATTTCAAGTCCCCTTCGAAAGTTCCCGAGGCATCCACTTTCGGGCCTTGCCGATACTGCACCGCTCGGCCTTTGACCTTGAGATTGACCTTCGGATGTTCGTGATTGCCGAGAGAACGGTAATGCTCGCGGTATCCGCCGATGGGGTTGAAGGATTCCAAGGCAAAACCAAGAGGGTCGAATTTGGCATGACACCCTTGGCAGCTCTCCATGGAACGATGCTTCACCAAAAGGTCGCGCAGGGACTCGGCGCCGCGAACGTCCGGTTCCACCCCGGGTATGTTGGGAGGTGGCGGATTGGGTGTTTTTCCGAGAATTCGTTCCATCACCCATACGCCGCGCATCACGGGGGAAGTGTTGGTGCCGTTGGCGGTCACCTTGAGCACGCTCCCTTGCGACAAGAATCCGCCCCGGGGAGAGTCGACGGGCAATTTCACCTTGCGGATTCCCACGCCCCGTATCCCGGGCACCCCGTAGTGCCCGGCAAGGCGTTCGTTGAGCATGGCGAACTCGGATTTCACGACGTTGGTCGAGGGAAGGTTCGAATCGATCAGTTCACGCAGGAACGCCTCGGTTTCCTCCACCATGAACCGTTGCAGTCCCCGATCGAACTCGGGAAACAGTTTTTTGTCGGGCTCGGTGAAGTCCATGTCCCGCAAGTCCAGCCAAGACTCCGTGAAATCGGTCAGAAAGCGGTCGAACCGCCCGTGCTTGAGCAAGCGCTCGGTTTCCTTGCGCAGAGCAGCGGGATTATTGGTCAGTTTGGATTGGAAAGCCAAGCTGAGCAGTTCCCTCTCCGGCAAGGTCCGATTAAGAAAAAGAGACAGTCGGTTCGCGAGGGCCAAATCGTCGAGGCGTCCCGGCATTTCACGCAGGTAAAGGAAGTGCGGGGAAGAGAACAAGGCGGTGAAGACCGTCCGCAAGGAACTTTCGAAACTTTCCTTCTTCGCACGCTCCTTTTTGAAAAGCGCGAGGTAGGGGGCAAGGTCCTCATCGGTCACGGCCCGGCGGAAGGCGTAGGCGGCCAGGCGCTTGATCGCCTTGGCGGCATCGGCGGATTCGTCCTCCGAGATGATCTCGAACTTGGGCGTGTACCAAGATTTTTCCTTCTCCTTGGGGTTTCGTGGCTCGATTTCACGCCGGTCGAGATTCCCGAAGATCAACTTGTGCCCGCGACTGGGAAATTCCTCGATTATGGGTCCCTCCATGGTGGCCGAAAGAAAGGCGAATCCGGGGCCCTTGTAGTCATGGATCGATTCACCGGTCTTTTTGCGTGAGTAGCTGTCGGCGTCCCGAATGCCGTAGGGTTCGACCACCAGCATTTGGTTGGGCTCGAGCCACCCCGTCTTTTCGATTGTGGTCGGCTTGCCCGGGGGAAAGGAAGCAAATCCGAGAATCGGTTTTTCCGAACCGGGGGCGTAGGAAATGGCCGAAAAGTAAACGGGCAAGGGATCAACCGATTGGTAGGCATAGCCCGTAACCCGAATCCGGTACAACCCGGGTTCCCTGATTCTTCCTTCTCTGAGATGACCGCTCGGATAACCTCCCTCCGAGAACCTGACTATGGCCCCGTCCTTGGCCCTGACCCAACGATCACCTACGACCTGCTTGAGGGTGCTTTCGGAGAATTTCGCCTCGATGAGCTTGGGTTGCGGAGCCTCGGTCGTCTTGGCGACGGCGGCATCGAACACCAAGCCCGCGGCTTCAATATAGCGCCGAAGATGAGTCATGGATACGCCGAGAGCTTCGCCGACCACGTCGAATTCATGGGAACGGCCGTCCTCGGGCAACATCCCCTCAAGTTTTAAGTCCGTACCGAAAAGATCGTTCATGGCGTTCTGGTACTCCCGACGGTTCAATCGCCTCAGCACCGTCCCCTTGGCCTTTTCATGCGCCGATGCAAGGACTGGCTCAAGGCGAAGCTTCAGATTCTGAAGTTCATCAACCGTCGGCCGTTCCTTGATCTTCTTGGGAGGCATTTCGCCATTCAAGGCCCGATCGTAAATTCGTTCCCATTTCGCAAAAACTGCGGGGTCGTCCAGTTCATAGGTCAGTTCGTCCATGGCCAAACCGCCCTTCTTGGCTCCGTCCCCATGGCAATCGTAGCAGTGGAGCTCGAGAAAGGGCTTCAAGCCAATGTCCCACTCCACCGCCAAGACGGAGGTAGCGCTGGCAAGAGCGAATGCAAGAACAAGCTTCATGTACCCCGTAAAACTAGAGGCATTGCAGCAAGGTCATCAACTTCAAAGGCTAGCGGACAAAACGATTTGTCCACAAGGTTGGACCGAAAGAACTCGAAAGAAAGCTATGCCGCGGCACTCTGCCGAAAGAGCATCGGCTTGGGGTCTACTTCCCTTCCTTCCACCATTTTTTCATCTGATCGACGTTCGCCTGGATCTCATCAGCCCGTTCCTGCCGGCCCCGGCTTGCCTGTCCGTCCATGTAAATTTTCATGTCGCTGTCGTACATCTTCATCGATTCGACTTTTTGGCCCTGGTCTCCCGTTTGCTTGATCCACTGGTCAAGTGTCTTTCTCATTTTGAGAAGGGTCTTCGCGTGCTTGGGCTCATCGGCCAAGTTCTTGAGTTCCCAAGGATCGGTTTTCAGGTCGTACAGCTCCTCGGGCGCCCGGCTGGGAGCAAGGAGAAGGCGTTGCTGAAGATCATTGAGCTTGCCTTTCTTTCCCCAGTCGCGGATCGCAAGGTAAGTCGATTTGTTGTCCTTGTAGGCGCAGGGTTGCAAATGCGGGCGCTCGGGATAACCATTGCGGATATACTTGAAGCGCTGAGTACGGACCGCTCGAATGCGGTCATAGGTCTCGTCGCAGCGGTCCCTGGCGCTTACGGCAAATTTACGGGCTTGAGCATCGGGTCCGAAAAGGGGGCGGGCTTCCATGTACTCGGGGATTTCGATTCCGGCAAAGTAAAGCGAAGTGGCCGCCAAATCGATGTGGAGAACGGGATCCTTCCTCACCGTCCCGCCCTTGACTCTTCCCGGGGCGTGAACGAAAAAGGGAATCATCATGCCCTCGTCATAGCAGAACTGCTTGCCCCGTGCGTGACTGACTCCATGGTCTGTGATGAAAAAAAGAACCGTGTTTTCAAATTCGCCTTCTTTTTTCAAGCGGTCCACGATCTGCCCGACCTGCTTGTCCATCAGGCTGAAGGTGTCCAGATAAGCCGCCCAATCTTCCAACACCTCGGGGTGTCTCGGATAGTAGGGAGGAAGCGTAACCTTGGATGCTTCGATATGGGGGATTTCCTTGGAAGAGCGGGCTTGAGAGCGAGCCTTGCCTCCGCTCAGGCAGATCTTGGCGAAAAAAGGCTGTCCCTTCTTCCGACCCGACCATTCTCCGGCATCAAAAACGGAAAGATCCCATTCGAAATTATAATCGGACTTCCCCAGCCTGCTCTTGTGCTTGGGGTTAATCGTACCGGCGACGTGTCCGATGGTGCCCAGACAGGTGTAATACCCTGCCTTCTTGAAAAGCTCGGGAATCAATTTTACGTGAGCGGGTTTTTGGATCTTCATTTGCCCCCTTCCGCTCCGGTGGTGGTGAGCGCCGATGCTGGTTTGAAACATTCCGGTGATGAGGGCTGAGCGAGCGGTCGAACAGACCGGAGCGGTGACCGAGGCATTCGCAAAGCGCACCCCGTCCTTGCAAAGTTTGTCCAAAACGGGGGTTTGCACCAAAGCTTCGCCATTGAAACCATAGTGCTTGGATTGATCCTCGACCACGACCCACAAAACGTTGGGCAATGGCCGGGCGGCAAGGGAAGAAAGGGAAGCAAAGAGTAAGAAAAAAAGAATTTTTTGGATCATGGATTCGGATACTTGAACGACGGTTGATGGAAAAAGTTTTTCACCCGGCCGTCAGAAAAACTGACCGAGATTCAACTGAATGGTTTGGCTGTCGGCCAAATCAATGCCCTTGGCGTCCAAGCGGGCTTCGATCTTCCACTTGATGCGAGTCCTTCTGTCGCTAAGCAAACGAAAGGCCGACACCAAGGTTTGCCCAAGTCCCGAATTCATGAATTCGGGAGATTGTACGTTGGGTGTCGGGATTTGAAAATCATGGCGGGCAGAATGGCCCGCCGGGTATTGGCGGGCGGCTTCCAGGACGACTTGATCCCGGTAAATTTCATCCGTCCTGGTTTTTTTATCTCCGTCGTTGTCTCTGTATTCCGTAACTTTGACTCCTCGGAGCGTCACGACCAATTGGTTTCCTTGAATAGATTTTTTGGTCAGCAGGTCAAAACTTCCCGAAATCATTTGTCCCGCCCCAAAGGAGGTTTGCGGCATGGTCAGTTTGATGGAACCGCGCAAGAATCTCAGGACGAAGTAAACGACGACACCGAGGAGGACTAAAATGAGAACGGAACCAATAACGATCAAGAGTGTGTTGTCAGGCATGGTTTTTATTTTTGCTTGTAATGGAGAGGCAGTCTTGTCCTAACGCACACTACTCCAATCAGCAAGGTCGTATCTTGAATGGAAGCAAAGCGCAAAGGCTCAAATGGATTCGATCTTCGGCCGTGGCCAATCAGCTACGGGCAAACACTTGCTTGTGGAGCAGGTAGGCCAACGTGGCGCCGATCACTTGAGCTCCGCAAAAAGCCATCACGTCGTCGGGGTTGATTCCGGCAAAGGTATTCGAGAAGGCCCGCCCGATCGACCCCGCCGGGTTGGCGAAGGAAGTCGAGGAGGTAAACCAGTAGGCACCGCCGATGTAAGCGGCCACTCCACCTGCCACTTTTTCATTGGTCGACAAAAGGATAACCAAAAGAAGCCCGAAAGTCGCGAAGACCTCACTGACGAAGATATTGGTTCCGGATCTCGTTTTTTCGGAAAAGTCCACGGGATCAATTCCAAACAAGTAGTTGGCGAGCATCACGCCGCAAATGGCTCCCGCTATCTGCAAAGCGACGAAACCCGTACAGGTCTTGACCGAGATTTCTCCCTTGAGGCAGAACACAAACGAAACCACCGGGTTGAAATGGGTGCTGAAAGGCTGCAATGAGCTGATCAGAAAATAAAGGGCGAACACGGTGGCCAGCGTATTGGTAAGCAAGGTCACCTGGACGTTTTCCGAGTTGAGGTTCTCCCCCATTATTCCCGAACCCACCACTGCGCAAAACAGAATTGCAGTCCCCAAAAACTCTGAAACGTATTTAGCCATATGCTTCTTTCATATCAATTTTGGGATCACTTGGAAATTCGCTTTTCAACTGCCTTCCTTCAGAGCCTCAGGAAGGGTCTCGACGAAAGCCTTGATCTCATCCCTGACCTTACGGTAGCAATTCATCTGTTCTTCTTCCGACGCCCCCTCTTCAGCTAGATCCCTGGCCATCTTCGGGGGATCCTCGAACCCGACGTGAATCACCCGGCAATCGGCGGGGAAAACAGGACAGGTTTCGTGGGCGTGTCCGCAAACAGTTACCACAATATCCAATTTTTGATCGGCAAAGTCCTTGATATTTTCGGATCGTTGCAGGGTGATGTCCACCCCTGCCTCGGCCATGACTTTCACCGCATGCGGGTTCAACCCGTGGGTCTCGATCCCCGCCGAGTAGGCATCCACCACCTCTCCCTTGAGGTGACGCG
>JAYOII010000034.1:0-15165 GCA_038118685.1 Opitutia bacterium | reverse complement strand
CCCAACCCCCATTGGAAGTTCGAACCCTTTAGCCGACTCGGAAAGGCCGCGCTCAACCTCGATCAACAATTTGTCGGAATTGGCATCCAGCAGACATAGGGAGGCGGAACTGGCATCGAAGACGTTCATGACTTCGTCGAGGATTCCCTCCAGGGCTAATTTCGGGTCAGGCTGGCTGCTGGCGAAAGCACTTATCCTGTAAAGCGCGTCGACCGCTCTGTGGTCCGATTTTTCCTTTTCGGGTCTTTTGTTCACAATAGTAGGCATATCCGAGTTCATGCCGAGGGCGAGAACCGAAATCTCAAAGCCTATTTCCCGTGCAGAAAATGAGCCCAGGTTTTTTCCATCGGCTTTCCGTAAAGGGAGGTCATGAAAGGACGGCAGGGAGGCTTCTTCGGTTCCTTGAGCAATCGCATGCCCGCTTCCTTGGGCAATCGATTGCTCTTCTTGCTATTGCAACGAATGCATGAAATCACGACGTTCTCCCAAGAAGTTCTTCCCCCGCGGTCACGGGGAATCACATGATCCATGTTCAATTCTTTGGAAGGAAAGTCCTTTCCGCAATATTGGCACCTGAATTCGTCACGCTCCAAAAGATTCTGGCGATTGAACTTCATTTCCTGCATGAGCATCCGGTCATAGGAACGCAAAATCAGAACACTGGGAACAAGGACTCTTTGACTGACGGTGTGAATCACGCGGGTGCCGCAAACGGGTTCAGACTCTTTGCAATGGGCAAACCACGAGGCTCCGTCGAACATTCGGAAACTTCCGTCTTCGGCAAAGATAACTTGAGCATGATCGAGGGAAAGCAAACTGAAGGCCCGTTCGACGCCCACTACGTTCACCGCTTGCCAGAGGCGGTTCAGAACGAGTGTTTGAAAACCAGTGTCCATCCGCCTTAAGATATAACCGACTTTCCACGCGCGTTGTCAAAGAGTTTTTGGTACTTTTTCCGTACCAAAGGAATAACGAAGTGATAGGCTTGGTTTTTTGAGGAGAGTTTCTCAAGCAATCCAATTTTCTTTTCAACCAATCCCTTGCTCATCAAAAAGAAAGTTAAAACTTGCTTATTCTTAACGCACTTCTTTGGCAAGCTAGTCAAACGGGTAGAAAATGGTAGACCTTAGGCAAATCTCCGCTCAGTAACTCCGGCCTTCTTTTTTCTCGTAGAAGTTCAGAAAGGCCTTGTGAACCACCCGGTACCCGCCCGGGGTGGGATAGTCGCCCGTAAAATACCAGTCGCCCGTATGATCAGGGAGCGCATCATGGAGATTCTCGATACTTTGGTAGACGATTTCAACCGGTACTTTGCCGTTGCCATTGTCGGGACAAACCAATTCGGCAACCTTGGCCGAAAGTTCGGCCGCAGTGAAGTTCTCGTAGACCTTCTTGACGTGATTCACGAATACCGGCTTGGTTTCCTTCAAAGCTTCCTTGCATTTGGCCGCAACCTCCTCGAGCAAACCTTCGTAGCCGCCTTCCGCAATCAGGGCAACAGCTGCCTGGAAGGCTATGAACTTACCCAATTCGGACATATCGATCCCATAGCAATCGGGATAACGAATTTGCGGAGCAGTCGAGGCAATGACCAACTTGCGCGGCTGAGCGCGACCGAGAATTTTGAGAATACTGCGCTTCAGAGTCGTTCCACGCACAATCGAATCATCGATGCAAACCAAGGCATCCTCCTTTTCGCGAACTACGCCATAGGTGATGTCATACACGTGGGACACCAATTGGGCCCGACCGGATTCCTGACTTATGAAGGTCCGAAGCTTGATGTCCTTGTTGGCGATCTTTTCCCCCTTGGGCCAATTGTCCATGACCAATTCGTCGATCAAATCGTCCGTCAATTCACCAGCCTTTCGGGCATCAATCAATTTTTGTTTTACTTCAGCCCTGCGAACCAAGCGGAGTTGTTCCATAAAACCGTAATAGGCGCTCTCCGCAGTATTGGGAACGTAACTGAATACGCTCTTTGAAAAATCCGATCCGACGGCCTCGATTACACCGGGGACCAGAAGAGCCCCCAAAGTCTTGCGCTCGGCATAAATGTCGGGATCGTTTCCACGGGAAAAGTATATCCTCTCGAACGAGCATCCCGTTTCGCGGGCCGGATCGTCTGCGAAACGCTCGACCTCAAGCTCGCCATTCGCTTTGGCCACGACAATCGTCCCCGGCTTGATCTCCTTCACCTCGTCTATCTTCTTCTCGAAGACGGTCATGAGCGGAGCCCGCTCGGATGCCACGGCAATAACCTCGTCATCGGCAAAGTAAAAACCGGGACGAATGCCCAAGGGATCGCGCATGGCGAAGGCATCTCCGTTTCCAATGATCCCGGCCAGGGCATAACCACCGTCCCAATGCTTGGATGCATCTCTTAAAACAGTAGGCAGATCAATCCGCTCGCCAATCCAGGAGCTGTGTTGCTCACCCGCAATTCCCTCTCGGGCGGCATCCAAAGAAAGCTTGTCGTTGAGCGCGTCCAAGTGATAACCGGTTTCCTCGAGAATAGCCTGCGTATCGGTATCGAAGACCGGGTGTTGTCCACGCTCGACCAACTTCTGGTTCAGTTCATCGACGTTGGTGAGGTTGAAATTTCCGGCCACCATGAGATTTTTACAGGGCCAATTGCTTTTTCTAAAATAGGGATGACACGAAGTGGCTCCGTACTCCCCGGAAGTGCCGTAGCGCAAATGCCCGAGAAGAATTTCACCACCATAATCGAAATGTGACTTTATGGTATCGGGAAACTCGGGAAAGGCCGTACCGGAATCGATCATCTTGCCCAATTGCTTGTGCTGGCCACCGAATATTTTGGACAACGCCTTGGAACTGGTGCTCCTTTCCCGAAACATGAAAGCCTCGCCGGGAGGCATATTGAGCTTCATGGAACCTATGCCCGCTCCGTCCTGCCCTCGATTGTGTTGCTTTTCCATGAGCAGAAAAAGTTGGTTGAAGCCCCAGAGGGGCGTCCCGTATTTCTCCGCGTAATAGGCAAGTGGTTTTCGCAAGCGAACGAGCGCTATCCCACAATAATGGCCTATCTCTTCACTCATGGTCCGCTTCCATGTTCTATTTCATGTAATTCGGAATGGCCTGACTCCATGATTCACGAAGGGAAGAAACCGAGGCATCGAGAATTTCCTCACCGGCCATCGAAATCTTCAAACGGCCCGATTCATCCGCGCTTCCGAGAACCTGGGCAGCCAAACCGGATTCTTCGGCGGCAAGCAGAACGTTTTCCTGCCTTTCGGCTGACACCGCAACCAAGACACGGCCTTGACTTTCCCCGAAGAGCAAAGAATCCAATCGGCCCGAAGGCCCGTGAGAATCAAACGAAAGAGAGAATCCAAGACCGGTTTCCCCAAAAAGCATCTCCGCCAAGGCAACCAAAAGCCCACCCTCCGAAACATCGTGAGCGGCGAGGACCGATTTGTTTGAAATGTGAGCAAGAAGAAAGTCCTGAACTTTTTTCTCCGCGGACAAGTCGATCTCGGGAACGCGACCTTCTTTTTTTCCGAATTGTGTCTGCAGATAATAACTGCCCCCGAGTTCGTGAGGAAGACCTCCGATAAGAAGAACGGATTGCCCCGCTTGGGTGACGAAACTTCGGGTAACTTGTTTCGCATCATCGATCAAGCCGACCATGGAAACGACCGGGGTCGGGTCAATGGCTCCCTGCCCATGCTCATTGTAGAGACTGACGTTTCCTCCCACCACCGGAACGTCGAAGAACGAACAGGCGTCGGCCAAACCCTTCACGCATTCCTTGAGCATATGATAGGCCTCGGGCTTGTTCGGGTTGGCGAAGTTCAGGTTGTCGGTTACCGCCAAGGCCCGAGCTCCCGAGCAAGCCAAGTTGCGCATACACTCCGCAAAGGCGATTTGGGCGCCCTTGTAAGGATCGAGGAAACAAAAGCGGTTGTTGCAATCGTTGGCGATGGCCAAGTACTTGTCGATCCCCGCAATGCTCAACCTCACCACACCCGCATCGCTTCCCGGTTCAACCGTACAACCGGACATGACCATGTGGTCATACTGTTGCCAGACCCATCTTTTCGAGGCAATGGTCGGATGGACCAAAAGTTTGCCCAAAGCCTCCCCCACTCCATCGCTCTTCAAATCCGGAACCGATTCGACCGACCAGTCGCGTGCCTCCGCAATATGCAGGGGCTCCTGAGTCGGTTGATCGTAAACCGGAGCCTCGTCGGTCAACGATTTCGCAGGCAAATCCGCTACCACCACACCCTTGTGGCGGACTACCATGCGATCCCCTTCCTTGACCTCGCCTATCCTCGCGGCATGCAAATCCCATTTTTCGAATACCTCCTCGAGCTCGCGCTCGCGTCCCCGGTTTACAATAACCAACATGCGCTCCTGACTCTCGGAGAGCATGATCTCGTATGAATTCATCCCCGTCTCGCGCTGAGGAACCAAATCCAGGTCAATCTCGATACCGGAATTTCCTCGCGAAGCGGTTTCGCAAGTCGAACAAGTCAAGCCCGCCGCACCCATGTCCTGAATACCCACGACCAGTCCGGGAATGGCCATCATCTCCAAGCAAGCTTCAAGCAGGAGCTTTTCCATGAAAGGATCCCCCTTTTGAACGGCCGGTCGATCCTCGGCGCTCTCCTCGGTCAGTTCGCGAGAGGCAAAACTCGCTCCGCCCAACCCATCGCGCCCGGTCCCCGGACCCACGTAATAAACGGGGTTTCCAACGCCCGTCGCAGCCCCTTTCTGAATTTCTTCGTGTCGGAGTATGCCGGCGCAAAGAGCGTTGACCAAAGGATTGCCCTCGTAACAATCATCAAAGTAAACGTCTCCCCCCATATTGGGAATCCCCAGGCAGTTGCCGTAATGGGAAATCCCACTCACGACACCACGGAAAAGTCTTTTGACTTGAGGTGAATTCAACGAACCGAAACGCAGAGAATTGGTCAGCAGAACGGGACGGGCTCCCATGGTGAAGATATCCCGGACGATGCCCCCCACCCCCGTGGCCGCCCCCTCGAAAGGCTCGATTGCGCTCGGGTGGTTGTGTGACTCGATCTTGAAAGCCACGCCCCAACCTTCTCCAATGTCGATCACACCGGCATTCTCTTCCCCTGCCTTGACCAGAACCTGCCCCACCGCATCCTTGTCCGCTTTTTCCGTGGGAAAGAGACGCAGGAGCTTCCTCGTATTCTTGTAGGCGCAATGCTCGGACCACATCACCGAGAAAATCCCCAATTCCGTGAGGTTGGGTTCCCTGCCCAGTATCTGCAGCACGTTTTCATACTCCTCGGGGAGCAAACCGTGCTGAGCAACGAGTTCAGGCGTAATCTCTACGTTCAGGCAGGGTTCGGGGTTCGGAGGAAGACTGGATGGATCTTGGGGCGTCATGATGGTGAAAGTTCGATCGCCTGGGTCTTTAGTATGGGTTCGACAAAGGCCGCGAGGACAGGCAAGCCATCCTGCACCGGATGGTGCGCTTCAACCGCCCTTTCAGGGTGCGGCATCATGCCGTATACGTTCCCTTCCGGATTTCGAATACCGGCGATAACGTTGACCGACCCATTCGGGTTTCCCTCGTACCGCAGAAGGACTTGGTCGTTTGCCTCCAACTCAGACAAGACCGCATCATCCGCCCGGTAATTGCCTTCTCCGTGAGCAATCGGCAAAGTAAGGCGTGAACCCAATGTTTCCCGGTTGAAGCGATCGTTTGAATTTTCTACGAGCAAAGGTTGATTGACGCAGCGAAATTCCATGCAATCGTTTCGGACCAAGGCTCCCGGGAGCAAGCCAGCCTCGCAAAGAATCTGAAACCCGTTGCAGATTCCGAGAACCTGCCCTCCCTTGCCGGCGAATTCCTTCAGGTCGGACATAATCGGCGAGAACCTTGCAATGGCCCCACAGCGCAGGTAATCGCCAAATGAAAAACCACCCGGTACGATTACTGCCTCGGTCTCCGCAGGGAGGTTGGACTTATGCCAAATGCGCTTGGCCGGAACGCCCAGGACGTCATGCACCGCATGCTCCGCATCCCAATCGCAATTGGAACCGGGAAATTGTAAGATCGCTACTTTCATGAATTCGTATTGAGGCTATTCTTGAGACTCCTTTTCATCGGGTTCGTCCCCGAAAACTTCCTCGACCACCGGATTGGTCAACAGGCCGACCCCATCGATTTCCACCGTCACCTCGTCACCCGGCACAAGAAAGCGCTTGGGATCTCTCGCCTCTCCGACACCCGAAGGCGTTCCGGTCAGGATCAGGGTTCCGGGAAGCAGGGTCGTGCTTCCGCTTAGAAAGGATATGAGAGTAGGCACGTCGAAAATCAAATCGTCGGTCGAGGATTCCTGCATTTTCTCATCATTCACAAACGTACGGACGGTCAACTTGGATGGATCCGGTATTTCGTCGGCAGTGGTCAGACAAGGCCCCGAAGGACAAAAGGTGTCGAAACTCTTCCCCCGGCAAAATTGCCCCTCTCCTTTTTCCTTCTGCCAATCCCTGGCGCTTACGTCGTTCACGCAGGTATAGCCCAAAACATAGGACAAGGCTTCCTCGGGTTTGGCGTTTTTGCAAGGCCTTCCGATAATCACCCCGAGTTCTCCTTCGTAATCAACCTTGTCACTCCTGAGAAAACGAGGAAGCACTATGGGGTCGCCCGGATTTTGAATGGAAGTGGCGGCCTTCATGAAAATCATCGGGTGCTTGGGCATGTCGCGCCCAATTTCCTTCGCATGAGCCTTGTAGTTCAAACCCACCCCGTAAATGCACCTGAAATCGATCGGAGTAAGCAACTGAAACGGTGTGATCTTCTCATCGGTCACCTCAAAATCGCCGTCATCCTTTTTCAGAATTCGAAAGGTTTGGCCCTGCTCGTCAAAGCGACCGAACCCCATGGCTCCAGCATGATCCAGGTAACGAAAGATCCTCACCTTTATCCTTGCTCAATCTCGAAGCGATAATCCTCGATGACCGGATTACTCAACAACCCGTCGCACAATTGATCCAACTTGCTCCGGGTCTCGGGAGTGTCTTCTCCCGGCATTTCGAAGGTCACGGTTTTGCCCACCCGCACACCTTCGACCGATTCATGGCCCAAGCTTTTCATCGCTTGCTCGACCGCGGCGCCTTGAGGATCCAAGACCGTTGTCTTGGGCGAAACAAAAACCGTTACCTTCACGAGGACATCTTAAAGAAGGGTCATCCTCAATCCTTTCAACCTTATTTTGCGCACGTTTGAAAAAAGTTTGCTTTCTCAGCCCGCAGAGCGGGACAAAGGATGAAAGTTCGCATGCTCGTCAAGAAGACGTTCGGCCTCCACTTGGGTATAGATTTGGGTCGTCCCAACGTCCGCATGGCCCAACATTTCCTGGACCGCCCGAACGTCCGCACCCCCCATCAGCAAATGGGTGGCAAAGGAATGGCGCAATCCGTGAGGAGTCACGTTCTTCTCGATCCCCGCCTTCTTGGCGTACCCCTTGACCAAAACCCAAATCATTTTCCTCGAAATACCCTTACCCCGCATGCTCAGAAACAACTCGCCTCCCGTACCGTCTTTGACCAGATGAGGACGACCCCCGTGCAGATAATTCCTTATGGCCTCGCCGGCATGGCTGCCGACGGGCACGACACGCTCCTTGGAACCTTTCCCGAAAATACGGGCAAACCCTTCCTCCGGATCAATTGCATTCATCTCAAGGGCGCAAATCTCGGACACCCTCAGTCCGCTTCCATACATCAACTCGAACAAGGCCCGGTCTCTTTTTCCAAGCGGAGTGTTCAAGTCGGGAGCGCGAAGAAAGGCTTCGATTTCTTCGATCGCAAGACAACCGGGCAAAGGTCGACGCTTCTTGGGGTTGGTCATAAGCTCGGTAAAATCCTCCCGGAGTATCCCCTCTCCGACCATGTACTTTGCCAACATCCTCACGGCCGAGAGCTTCCGTGACAAACTGGCGACCGCGTAGGCGCCCTCGGTCAACGAGGCCAACCACTCGGAAAGGTGTTCGATGCGGACCTCCCGCCAATTCGCCACCCCCTGCGAAAAAAGACAATCCGCGCACTGGATCAGATCGGCTTCATAGGAAGCAACCGTATTGCGGGCCAACCCCTTCTCCAACTGCACCCAAGAAAGGAAACCGCTCAAGTCGGCCTCAAAAGAGGACGGCAAAACAAGGGAAGGTTCTCCCCGTTCCCTTCGCTTGACACGGCTTTTGGCTCCCATCCGTCGGCTCAGGAAGGAGGAGAAACCGGGGCCATGTCACCAGCGAATAATTTCCGGTAAATCCGGTTCACCGGAGTTTGAAGACGGCTGACCATGAACTTTTCCTTCCTGAGAGCTCCGTATCCGAACCTGTAGCTCGCCGCCAAACGGCGATAGGAAAACACTTCCTGGCTTTCGAGCATTCCCTTCAGCCGCTTTAGGTAAAGCATGCCCACCTCGACGTTCGTCTCCCAGTCAAAGGCCTGCCTGTAATGCAACTCCGTGACGTCGACCCAGGCGGCTTCCGTCAATTGCATCATGCCCCTGGCCACGGATGATTCAGCATTCGCGTCCAAGCTGCTTTCGGCATGACAAATGGCATAGACAAACTTGGGATCCAGTCCCATGGCCGGCGCCTCGGCGCTGATCTTGCCCCAAACCTTTTCCTTGGGCACGTAATTCGCGCTCCGGTCAAGAAGCTGACAGGACGCAAGAAAAACCAACGCCGCGAGAATGGGCAAACGCCCTATCCACCATCTGTTCCACACAATTCAAAATAAGCGCCTCCTTCGGCTCAAAGCAAGTACTTTGAGAACCGACTGTCGGGGAGTTATCGAGCGAGAATCAGAAACAAGACCAATAAGAGAAGCCCGGCGAAGGCCGTCAAGCCTACTTGATGCAAGCCAAGATCCGCCCGCTTGACAAGCTTTGCCTTGGTCTTGGCCGCGGACTCGTTTCCGAGAAGGCCGAGCTGATGCAAGGGATTGGAGAGAAACCGGAGAAAATGGACTTGCCCGGACTTCGCGAAGTCGTTCACGCTGGTTACCACCTTTCCAATGAAAACGGAATGAACCCTGTCATTCAAACCGTTCCAGAAAATTGAGGTCGACTTCAGAAAGTAACGACCCGCTTTTCTGTAAAACCAATCGACGTCAAGATTGACCGAAGGAAGTTCTTTCGGGTACTTTCCCCATAGGTTGAGCAGAGCGAAAGCCAAGGCCGAGAAAAGCAGAATCTCGAATTGGGTGATCACGTGGGTTGCGTCATAGGGAGAATATCCAGAGGCTCCATTGGGCAACATGGAATAAAGCCACTGATAATTACAGCCCAAAAATATACAAAGGAATGAAGAGATTCCCATGGCGATGAGCATGTTTACAGGAGCCTCTTTTGGGCGCAAACCCGAGTCATGGGCGAAGAAAGCGAAAAAAGGAATTTTGATCCCGGCATGGTGAAAGACTCCGGCCGAGGCAAACAAGAGGCAAAGCCAAATCAAGGTATGATCGTTTCGAGCGGCTTCGGTGATGATTATGGATTTGCTTATGAAGCCGCTAAACAATGGAAAAGCGGAGATTGACGCTGCCCCCACAATGCAAAAACCGGTAGTCCAAGGCATTGTTTTGTAGAGCCCCCCGAGATGAGAACCTCTGATTTCGCCTGTCCTAAAAAGAACAGCCCCCATGCTCATGAAAAGCAAACCCTTGTAAATCACGTGAGTGAAGGCGTGGGCGATGGCTCCGTCAATCGCAAGGTCGGTACCAATGCCGATGCCCACCACCATAAATCCGATTTGGTTAATTTTACTGTAACAAAGGACGCGTCGAAGATCATTCTCGATTACGGCATAAAAAATGGGAAACATCGCCATGACCCCCCCGATTACAATCAAAACCTCGGCTCCCGGAAACAAGCGGGCGAGCATACAAACGGCGCACTTTGTGGTAAAAGCGCAAAGCCAGACCGGACCCGTGGGAGTCGCCTCCGCATATCCATCCTTGAGCCAAACGTGCAAACCGGGAAAGGCGGCTTTGATACCTATTGCGAGCAAAATCATGAGGGCTCCCGTGTCTCCGGCTTCCAATTCTTGGGTCAAAGGGACTAACAAAAAGGCCGTTTCTCCTTCCCCATGATAGCGGATTATGATTCCGGCAAGAAGAAGCAAACCCGAGGAAACATGAAAGAAAAGATACCGAAAACCCGATTCTTCGGACTCTTTGGTCCTTCTCGCCCAAATTTGAAAAACCGAAGTGAGAGCGAGAGCCTCCCACCAGAGAAAAAGGGAGAGCATATCGCCTGCAAAGGCAACCCCCACCGCGGAAGCGGCGTACAACAGTGCCATCGAAACTTGCCAACGGTCGCGTAAATGAAAGGAGTAAATCCCGGCGATCAGGGCTGCAACATGAAAGAGATAGCCAAAAAGCTTGGCCTGTTTGTCCACCGCAACCGACTTGATTTCCAAGCCAAAGAGCGAAACCGTGGAAAAAGATCCCGGCTCAAGTCCGATCACGAAAGAAAGCCCAAGCAAGGGAGCGGCTACCATTGCGATCGACGACGCTCTCCCCTTCAACACCGCAGCCAACAAGGCTCCAACCACAAGCATGGTCGCGGGATGACTCACGGATTCGGTAGCGGCGGCAAGAAAGTTCATTTCATTTCTCCCAATAATTTTCGTCCCGCATGAGGAACTTCTTCTCTTTCCAACCTCTCATCAGCTTTGAAACATAGACGAGGCCAACGCAAGCTGCGAAGCCATAAAAACCATAGAAAGCGGGGATGATCTCCAAATCGTGGATGAGAAAATCGGGATCAAATGCAGAATGCTTGTGAAAAAAAATGCTGTACACCAAGTCGACCAAAAGAACGAACCCGCAAAGACCGTAAAATCCGATTATGACCTTTCGAACGTTCTTGGGCCGGTCCAACCAGTAATCACTTTGGTCTGTCTTCTTACTTTTTTTGCTCATTCTGACATGACTTTTTTTATTCCGTTAATCCCGCCAAGCGCAAGAGTGGTTCGGCGAAGAAAAAGAGGAGAAAGCAACCCAGAGCCGTCAAGGCCAGGGGAAGCACGCAAGGCCACGGAGCCTCCTTGATGCCGGAATCTTCATCCGATTCCTCGTTTCGAAAAAAGGCGGTCACAGCTACGGGCAGGAGATAAAAGACGTTGAGCAACGAACTGATCAAGAGCACGACCACGACCCAAAGGGCGTCACGGTCCAAAGCCCCCAAGGCCAGATACCACTTGCTCACGAATCCTCCGAGGGGCGGCAAGCCGATTACGCTCAGAGAGCCGATCATGAAGGCTCCCATGGTAATGGGCATCTTTCTGCCCAACCCGCGAAGTTCGCTGACGTATTTTTTGCCCGTGGCCACGAAAATGGCTCCCGCGCAAAAGAACAAAGTGATCTTACCGCAAGCATGCATCGCGATATGCAGGACCGAACCCACTGCCCCGTTGTGCGTGGCCAGGGTAACCCCCAAGGCAACGTAACCGAGTTGGCCGATGGTGGAAAAAGCCAATCGGCGCTTCAAGTTGTCCTGAGACAGGGCGACAAGGGAAGAGATCAGAATGGTGGCGCAGGCGATCCCGATCATCCAATCCTCCCCGTCAAGGGATCGCAGGACTTCGAAACCGAAGATGTCGGCGTAAACCCGGTACAGACAGAAGACTCCGACCTTGACTACCGCCACGGCATGAAGGAGGGCGGAAACCGGAGTCGGGGCAACCATGGCACCGGGCAACCAGGAGTGCGCGGGCATGATCCCCGCCTTGGCGAAACCAAAGGTAAAAAGAAGCAGAAGAATCATTTGGGTCGTCTGCGTGAACTCTCCGACCTTTCCTCCGTCGCCCAGAAAATCCATCGTGACCTGTCCTCCGTCCAGCCAAACGTAACACCAACTAAGGGCCGGCAAGAGCAGACAAAGGGACGTGAAAAGCAAATACCCCAAATAGGTCCGTCCGCCCGTTCGAGCTTCCTTGTCCTGCATGTGGGTCACGAGAGGGAAAGTCGAGACGGAGAGCATCTCGTAAAAGAAATAGATGGTCAGCAAGTTGGCTGAAAACGCGACCCCCATCGTTGCCGAAAGGGATATTGCGAAAAACGAGTAGAACCGGGTCTGGGCATGTTCATGCAAACCACGCATGTAACCGATTGCATACATGGTGGTTGCGATCCACAGAATGGACGCGACGCAGGCGAAAAGAAGGCCGGGGCCATCCACTCGCAAGAGAAGAGGAACGTTCGTGAAGACTTGCCAGATATTGTACTCGAAACAAGTTCCTCCGAGAACCGCCGGAACCATCGACAGGACAATCGAAGCCTGAAGAGCAGCCGCAATGAAAGTGAAGGTTTCCCGCAAATTCTTTCTGCCTTCTCCGGCCCAAACGATTCCCAAAACCGCGACCAAAGGAACGAGAAAGGCAAGAAAGGGACGAATGTCCTCGACCATTACAGGCGCCGTCATTTGCTTGCCGGTTCCCCCGGCAGGTCGAATGGATCAAGAAAGATTTCAATCAAGTCGACGACTTCCTGATTGTAAACACCGATTGCAAGAACAACGGCGGCCGCAGCCAAAAGGGGGAACAACATCGTCAGAGGCCCTTCCGAGAACCGGGTTTGTTCTTTTGTCAGACCCAGATCCCCATGCCCCTTGCCGAGGTTCTCTCCGCTCTCGCTTACAGCCAAATGAATACGCTCGATCAACCGGAAGAACAAAACCACCATGACCATGGTCGAGAACAAAAGAGCCACCAAATATTCCCATCTTTGCGAAACCATGGCACCCGTGATCAAGTACCACTTGCTGAAGAATCCGCAGGTGGGAGGAAGGCCGATGATCGAAAAACCGCCCACGAAGAAGCCGGTCATGGTGAGGGGCATTTTCGAAAAGAGGCCACGCAAACCGTCGAAATGAGTGGTTTTGCATTTTTGCAGGATCAAACCGGCTCCGAGAAAAAGACACAGAGTCATGCATGCATCACTTATGATATGAAAGATCGAGCCGATCATTCCGTAATAATTGAAAACCCAAACGCCCCCCACCATGTATCCGACCTCCGCCACGATGAGGTAAGCGAGCATGCGCTTGATCTCCCGCTGAGCCAAGGCCATTACTGCGGCCGAAACGATGGCGACCACGACCAACCAAGGAAGAACCGAAGGCCAAAGGGTTGACTCGAATGAAAAATCCACTCCAAAGACCGTAAGGACCATCCGGATCATCACGTAAATCATCACCTTGGTGACCAGGGGCGCGAGCAGGCAAGAAGTCGCCATAGGAGCATGGCAGTAGGCATTGGGTAACCAGGCATGAAGAGGGAAGAAGGCCATCTTGATCAAAATCCCCAAGCAAACCAGTACGAAGGCAACTTGCATGCTGGCGGATTCTTTCAAGTCTTCGTCCAAAGCAATGACTTCATTGATTCCAACCATATTGAGCGAACCGGTCTTGATGTAGAGGTACCCCACGCCGAGAAGGTAAAGGGATGCCCCGATCGTACCGAGAATGACGTAATTGAAAGTGGCTGCAGCGGCCCGTTTTCCACCCATTGCGATCAAACCGTACCCCGTCAGAGCGGCCACCTCGATCAGCACGTACAAGTTGAAAGCATCTCCGGTCATGCAAATGCCGGCCAGTCCGGTTATTTGAAGAAGGAAAAGGGGATAGAAGAAATGCTCTTTGCCGGGTGTCTCTTGCTCGACCGGAAGCTTGGCATAAACCGCAACGCACAAACCAACACCCAAAACAATCAAAGTAATCAGCGCGGCCATCAAATCCGCCCTGAACTCAATCCCCACCCCTCTGGGAAAAGAATCGATGATCCAACCTCCGAAAACGTAACTGACCTCGTGGTCGGGCGAATCAATCGCCTGAAGCAGGGTCAACACCCCGGCCACGAGAGAACCCGTCATGCAAAGTACCCCTATCGGCCAGCAAACTTTCCGGTTGCCCATTCCGAAAAGAGCAGCGGCAACCGCACCGAAAAGAGGGAAAAGCAAGATCCATACGATCGCATTTTCCATCATTCGGACTCTCCTTTCTTCCGGACGGCCTTTCGCGGAGTCTTCTTGGCCGGGGCCTTGCCGGCGGGAGCGTTCGACTTTCGCGGACCCGAACTCTTTTTGGCCTCGACCGCAGTGGTCTTTCCGGCCGGATTCGCGGCACCCCCCTTGGCTCGAGACGAACGCTTGCGCTTGGACGCGGTTTTGCCCGTAACACCGACGTTGGGTTTGAGGTTGGCGGCATCCTCCTTTTCGAGCTTGGCCATGAGCTCGTCTTCCTCCACCGTGCCGTAGCCTTGGTAAATTTTTTGGCACAAAGCCAAGGCCAACCCCAGGGTGGCCACCCCCACCACGATGGCAGTGAGCATGAGCACGTGAGGAAGAGGATTGGCGTAAGAAGCCACCTGTTCGACGGTCAGAGCTTCAGGTCCACCCGCCGCATAGGCTTGCTCTCCGTGCGGATCATCTTCGGGAAGATAGATCGGAATGGTCGCCCCTTCCTTGACCCCGATCGAAACGTAAAAAAGAATGATGGCCGTTTGAAAAACGCACATCCCGATCAATTTCTTGATGAAATTGTTTTTCGAGATCATGGCATGAAGCCCGATCAGAAGAAGAACCACGTAAATGAAGTAGTTGAGTCTCTCCAAAAACAAATCGTTCAGAATGGATCCGTCTTCAAACATAGCTTGACCGAAAACGTAAATCAAAGGCCGCCCTCCAGGCGGCCCCTCGAGGACAAGTTTGCGTAAAGGGCGAACATGATTGCGGCAACGGTGAAACCAACCCCAATCTCGACCCCCAGCATGGCATGATAACGGGCCATTTCACGGGATACGGGAAGTACTTTTTCCAACTCCGCATAATCGAGGAATTCCCCGCCCAAGAACATGGAAAACAAACCGATGCCGGCGTAAATGAAAATGCCCAAAGCCGCCACGGTCATGCATCGGTTGATTGAAAACCGAGCCAACGCTTTGTCCAGATCCCAGGAAAGAGCGACCAGGATGAAACTCGCTCCCATCAAAACGCCTCCCTGAAACCCGCCTCCCGGACTGACGTGACCGTGGGCAAGGACGTAAAAGGCAAAAATTTGAATGACCGGGACGATCAGACGGACGGTGTTGGTCACGATCAGATCGGGTTCCGCATCGACTTCATGCTCGAGCTTGGACGGTTTTTCCC
>JAYOII010000033.1:0-15359 GCA_038118685.1 Opitutia bacterium | reverse complement strand
TCTGGTATCTCGCTCATTAGGCTCGCATATCCACTTCCATCCTTTGCCTCAAGATAAAACGGCTAGTTACCGATCCTCGTTCCGGACGGAACGACCGCATTCTTGACCACGACCAAGACTCCATCCCGAACGTGAACTCCAAGATCATCGTCGGACCACCCTTCTTCCACACCCTGCGGAGAAAGGCTTACATCCATGCCTATCTTGGCATTTTTATCGATAATGGCATCCTCTATCGTAGTCCGGTCTCCTACCCCCAAACCTAGAACACCATTTGCGGGATTCTCCGAATAACCCAACGAGCCTTCATTGCTGAAAAAAAAGTCCGCGCCCATCATGACCACGTTTTTAAAACGACATTCATTCCCGACAATGGAACGTACGCCGAGCATGCATCGGTCGAAAGAAGACCTCCCCACCATACACCCGCTGGCAATCGTCGTACGGTTGAGTTTGCATTGATTGAGCTTAGCCGTGGGAAGAATGTCCGGGTAATTGTAGATGGGATAATCCTCGTCATAGAAATCGAATGACGGAACTTCGTCGGTTAATTGAAGATTTGCCTCGAAAAACGATCGTACCGTACCAATATCCTCCCAATATCCGTCAAACACGTGAGAACGAATGTCCTTGTCGCCGACCAGGGAAGGAATAATTTCCTTGCCGAAGTCGGTGGAATCTCCCGCCAGAGCCTCGAACATGGCGTTGGCGTTGAAGACGTATATGCCCATGGATGCAAGACAACGGTCGTCACGGCCGTCCTCCGATTTCAGTTCAGGCGGAACCAATCTCTCGATGACCTTGGGGTCGGAGGGCTTTTCCACAAAGTCCACGATTTTCGCCTCGTCTCCCATTCTGAGCAAACCCAATCCGGATGCCTCCGACAAGGCGACTGGTTTTGCTGCGACCGTGACGTCTGCTCCCCGTTCCAAATGCTCGGCCACCATTTTTGAAAAATCCATTCGATAAAGTTGGTCCCCCGACAAGATCACGAACAAGTCGTCAGGATCGGCGTGAAAGTGGATCAAGTTCCTTCGTACCGCATCGGCAGTGCCTTGATACCAATCGTCGCCATGTTCGGTTTGTTCGGCCGACAGAATTTCGACAAAACCTTTCCCGAATCGGTCAAACCGATAGGCATCCTGTACATGCCTGTGAAGGGATGCCGTGTTGAACTGGCTGAGAAGGTAAATGCGATTGTAACCCGAATTGAGGCAATTGCTGATCGGTATGTCGACCAACCTGTACTTGCCAGCAAGCGGGACGGCCGGTTTGCAACGCAGTTTGGTCAATGGATATAGACGCGTACCTCGTCCACCCCCCATAATTACACAATGTACTCTTCTTTTCATTTTTTTTCGATTATTCTTGCTCGTGGCGATGATTTGTTCGTTTTACCTTATGATGTGGAAATTGAAAGCTCGACTCGCGCAAACACAAAACGTAATGACATGCAAATTTATCAATTTTAAAGATAAATAATTGCAAAGAACTCGCTTTTTAAAGCCAAACGATCCCCCTGCATGCAATTTCAGCCCGATCTCGACGAATTTCTCAAACAATCCGAAAATCACGACGTCATCGCTGTTTCGGCTGAATTTACGGCGGATGCAGAAACCCCTCTTTCGGCCTATGCCAAGTTATCTGCCGAAAAGCCCGCATTCCTCTTCGAATCGGTTGTAGGAGGCGAGCAAGTCAGCAGGTTTTCGTTTGTTGGATTCGGGCCTCGCAAAACCATCGCATGCGGTCAATCAACGACCGAAATCAAGGAGCGCGGGAAGGCTCCGCGCTGCATTCCCACACCCGACGACCCGCTGAGGATCATTGAGGATGAATTTTCGGGAATCCGCTACCTGGGGGCCGCGGATGACACCCGTTTCTCAGGAGGCGCGGTTGGTTACGTTTCTTACGAGTACGCAAACCGCATCGAACCTACGGTGAGTTTGCCGGAAGACGACCAACTCGGTCTGCCCTTGCTTTTCTTCATGATCGCGGATTTGGTCCTCATCTTCGACCATGCCTGCCAAACCCTCACCATATGCGCGAATGCCTATGTGGGAAACAACCCTTCGGAAGCCTACAGGAGTTCATGTTCGAGAATCGAGGAAACCATCGGACTCCTGAATGCGTCATCCGAACTCCAACCCGCGCCAATTGGAAATGCATACGATGGTAAAGTCCCTTCGGGCAACGTAAGCAAGGAGGATTTCGAGGCCATGGTGGAAAAGACCAAGGAATACGTTCGCTCTGGCGATGTAATCCAAACCGTTCTTTCGCAAAGGTTTTCGGTTCCTTTCACTTCCAGTCCGATCAATCTTTACCGGGCAATACGGGCGATCAATCCTTCTCCTTATATGTTTCTCATGGAATCCGAAGAGTATTCCATCGTCGGGGCATCACCGGAAGTTCATGTCCGCCTTACGAAGGAGGACGTCCTGATCAGACCGATTGCGGGAACCCGACCGCGAGGGAAATCTGAAGAAGAAGACGAATTGCTGGAAAAAGATTTGCTGGCTGATGAAAAGGAAAAAGCCGAGCATTTGATGCTCGTCGATCTTGCCCGAAACGACATTGGGCGGGTATGTGAAATCGGCTCCGTTCAAGCAGCTGAATACATGAACGTCGAAAGGTATTCCCACGTCATGCATATTGTTTCGCAAGTAATAGGGAAACTTAGACCTGACTGCAATGCCTTTGACCTGATCAGAGCCACTTTCCCCGCCGGCACAGTCAGCGGCGCCCCCAAAGTCAGGGCAATGCAAATTATTTCGGAGTTTGAAAACATACGTAGAAACGCATATGCTGGTGCTCTGGGTTATTTCGGTTACGAAGGTAATCATGATTCATGCATTGCAATTCGTACGGCCATGATCGCGGATGGCGTTCTTCACCTGCAGGCAGGGGCAGGTATCGTGGCAGATTCAGTCCCCGAAAAAGAATATGAGGAAACGATCAACAAAGCCAAGGGAATGCTCAATGCTTTGGCGGTGGCTGAACAAATCAGCGTCTAAGGGTGTCTTAACAATCACTAGGCAAAACGTAAGATTTCTCCTTCTAATGCTAATATCTCCAGTGAACATGTTCTGTAAATTCATTTCCGAAAAGCGGTAAACCATTGATGCAAAACGACGAGCAAGAGTCCTTAGGCATATACCTGCGTCAGATTTCTACGATCCCACTCATCACCGTAAAGGAAGAGATCGAGCTGGCCGATCGAATCAAAAACGGGGATGACAAAGCCCGTGAAACCATGATCACGGCAAACCTCAGGTTAGTCGTCAAAATCGCCAAGGAATATTCCAACATTGGACTTTCCCTATTGGATTTGATCAACGAAGGAAACATCGGTTTGATGAAAGCGGTCGAACGATTCGACCCCTCCAAGGGAGGCAAGCTCAGCACTTATGCCGCATGGTGGATCAAGCAATCCATCAAGAGGGCCTTGGCCAACCAAAGCAAAACCATACGGCTTCCCGTCCACATGGTGGACCGGGTGACTCAGATACGCAAAACCTCGGCGGAATTGGCCGAACGACTCGGCCGCGACCCAACGGATGATGAGCTCGCCGCGGAAATGAACCTTCCGGTTTCCCGGATAACTCTTCTCAAATCAGTCAGTCGCAAACCGGCTTCATTGGATTCTCCTTTGAGTGACGACGATGGCTCGACCTTGGGCGAGGTTGTTCCTGACGAAAAGGCGGCCAATCCCTACGAGCGCCTTCAATCAAAAAGCTTGGTCGGCGACGTAAATCGCGTTCTCGCCCAACTTGAGCCCAGAGAAGCTGATATCATTCGCCTGAGATTTGGCCTGGAAGGCTTGGAACCGCTGACTTTGGAAGAAGTTGGAGAGAAGATCGGCGTTACCAGAGAACGGGTTCGTCAACTTCAGGAACAAGCTCTGCGACAACTTCGCAAAAACATGTCTTCCATGGAGAAACAAAGGACGGCGGAAGAAATCAGGGAAGAACAACGTATTGCAGAACGCGCCCAAATCCTGAAAGGGATTCTCGAACAGGCTAATTTGGCTTGAGAAAACCGGTCTGCCTCAGCCGAAAGATCCGCTTGGGTGATTGCCCCTAACTTTACTCGCTATCTTCGGAATCCGAGGCGGTCGCTTCATCTAGCAAGTCACCAAGGGAAGTAGTAAGGTCTTCTCCGACTTCGTCGTAAGCGGCGACTTCCTTGGCCAATGCGTCCTCATCATAGTCGGCTGCCTTCACACTTAAGCCGATTCGACGCTCTTCTTTGTCTATTTTGATGACCCGTGCGGATACTTCGTCTCCCTCATTTAGAAAATCCTTGATGTTTTCGACGCGCTCCTCGCTGATTTGACTGATGTGAACAAGGCCGTCGATATCGTTGTCAAGCTCTACAAAGGCTCCGTAACCAGCGACTCGGGCTACCTTGCCCTTGATCACGTCTCCCAAACGATACAATCGGTCAATGTCTTCCCAAGGATCCTGAGTGAGTTGTTTCATCCCCAAGGAAATTCTTTGGTTCTCAACATCTACCTCTACGACGATCGCGTCGACCTCGTCACCCTTCTTAACCATCTCGCTGGGATGATTGATCTTGCGCGTCCAACTCATGTCAGAAACATGAACCATCCCGTCGATGCCTTCCTCAAGTTCCACAAACGCTCCATAGGAAGTGAGGTTTCGGACCTTTCCTCGGACGCGGGCGCCGGGAGGATAATTGTGCGTGGCCATGTCCCATGGATTGACGTCCAATTGCCTCAATCCGAGGGAAATTTTTTGGTCGTCCTTTTGTATTCCCAAAACGACGGCATCGACTTCGTCTCCGACACTCAAAACCTCGCTGGGCTTGGTAATTCTCTTGGTCCATGACATCTCGGTAACGTGAACCAAACCCTCGACCCCTTCCTCCAACTCGATAAAGGCGCCATAAGGAACGAGGTTGACAACCTTGCCCCGAACCTTGGCGTTGATGGGAAATTTCTTTTCAATGTCGTCCCAAGGATTGGAGGACAATTGCTTAAGACCAAGTGAAACCCGTTCTCTGGTTTGGTCAATATCGATAATACAGACCGTTATTTCCTCACCGGTCTTGACCATTTCGCTCGGATGAGAAACACGGCCCCAACTCATATCGGTAATATGAAGAAGTCCGTCCAAACCATCCAAATCAATGAAGGCACCATAGTCGGTAATGTTCTTTACCATGCCACGACGCGTTTCGCCCGGCTTGATCTTGGAGAGAATTTCGCGCTTCTTGTCTTGGCGTCTTTCCTCAATCAGTTCCCGGCGGGAAACTACGATGTTTTTACGCTCACGGTTGATCTTAACGACTTTGAAATCAAAAGTTTGACCGACAAATTGATCCAAATTTTTGGGGGCTTGAATATCGACTTGAGATGATGGCAAAAAAGCATCTACGCCAATATTCACCACCAGTCCGCCTTTTACTTTGGAACGAACACGGCCCGTTATGACCGAACCTTCCTCGCAGGTATTTACGATCTTCTCCCAATTTTTCTTTTGCTCGGCTTTGTCAAAAGAAAGTTGAGGATTGCCGTCACGATCTTCGAGACGTTCCAAAAAGACTTCCAGATCAGAACCTATTTCGAGTTCTCCGAGATCGAGGAATTCATGAGCCGGGATCGTGCCTTCGGCTTTCCCGCCGAAATCAATGACGACTTCGGTCGGTCGGATTTCCATAATGGTTCCTGATATTACGGAACCTTCTTTTAAGAGTTCAATTTTGCTCTCTTGGAGCAATTCTTCCATCACAGCGCTCATAATGAGATATAGTTAGGCCAATGTCACCGGAGCAAAATCACAGCTTATGCGCGAACTGCCGGAGAAATTGGGTTAAAGGTTAATATTGGCGATTTATAAAGAACGAAAAATAAGACAAAGAACCAAAAAAACACTCATTGGAAGCTTCAGGCAAGTGCAAAAGAACCAAATGACAAAAAATCGGTTCCCCTTCAGGGGACGATCTTATTCAACGGGAACTCGACGATTCCCTCCGCTCCCATCCTCTTGAGCATGGGTATCAAATCCCGGGAAACCTTTTTCTCAATAACCGTTTCCAAGGCAATCCAGGATTCGTCGCTCAAGGAAGAAACCGTAGGTTTGCGGAGGGAAGGCACCTTTTGCAATACGACCTCCAGTTTGGATCTTTCAAGATTCAGCTTAAGCCCTACCTTGGTATCGGCTTCGAGCGCGGCACTGAGCATGAGAGCGATATTCTCGATCTTAGCACGTTTTTCCTGGTCTTCCCAAGCCGACTTGTTTGCGATAAGAACGGTGTTGGTTTCCATCAAGACGTCGACGATTCGAAGCTTGTTGGCCCGAAGGGAACTTCCCGTTTCGGTAAGATCAACGATTGCGTCAACCAATTCCGGAACCTTGATCTCCGTTGCCCCCCATGAAAATTCGACTTCTGCCTCAACCCGGTGTTCATCGAGGTAAGCACGGGTTACGTTAACCAATTCAGTGGCAATTGTCTTCCCTTCCAAATCGGAAACCGAACGTATTTCCGATTGCTCAGGCACGGCAAGAACCCACTTGGATATGCGGTTTGAGGCACGACTGTAAATCAGATCGGCCACGATTTCCACGGAGGAATCATTTTCCTTCACCCAATCTCTTCCGGTAAGACCGCAGTCAAAGAATCCATCTTCGACGTAACGACTCATTTCCTGAGCCCTCACGAAACGACCTTCGATCTCGGGATCATCCCAGCAAGGGGTGTATGAGCGTGATCCCTTGGTTATTCGAAATCCGGCTTTGCCAAACAGCTTTACGGTGGGTTCTTCCAAACTCCCCTTGGGAAGACCAAAATTTAGTAGCGCGCACATTTTAAAAGGAACTTAAAACAGCCCTTTTGCTCGATCTTAGCAAGTAAATTGAAGAACCTGAATCAACCATATCGGCGAGAAGCCTCATCCCAAGATTTCTTCATTTCCAATTCCAGCAAGATTTCCTTCAGTTCGGACAAATTCACCGGGGGGCAATCAGTCACGTCGACTTCCAAGTCGGACTCCAAACGGATAAGCTCTCGATTCCTTAGCAAATCCTCCCTTTTCTCATACACCAAACTACAAAACCTTTTGGGCGCCAAACGACCGGCGTTTTCGATGATTCCCTCCAAGTCGCCATGTTCGTTCATCCATTTAAGGGCGGTCTTGGGGCCAACTCCGGGCAGTCCCGGAATATTATCTGACTGGTCACCAATAATGGAAAGGTAATCCAAGATGCCGGCCGGAGAAACACCAAACTTCTCTTTCACGGCCGATTCATCGAGTAATCGCCAACCCATTTTGGGGTTGGCCGTGGGAGGGGGAAGAAGTTGCTTAACCTTGGGACCGACCAACTGACTCAAGTCTTTGTCCGAGCTCACGATAAGCAAATCGGTTTCATCTTGCGAGAGTTGGCGGACGGCAGAGGCAATGAGATCATCGGCTTCCAAACCTTCCTGTTCTCTCCAACCGTGTCCGAGAGCCGTCGTCAAACGCTTCACCCAAGCCAATTGTTCCGAAAATCCGTCTGGAGGAAGACCTCGGTTTGCCTTGTAAGTTGGTAAAATGTCCTCTCTTCGCCTCGATCCTCCCTTGTCGAAAAACACCCAAATTTGATCAGGAGAACAATCATCCTCCAACCTCCAGAAAGAGCGCAACCATCCATGAACCATATTGGTCGGAAACCCATCCGCCCGACTGAGATCACGGATACCGTAAAAGGCTCGGAACGCCAAATTATGCCCATCGCAAAGTAAAATTTTCGCCATCCACCGATAAAGACAGGCTCACGAGGAATTGGGCAAGCGCAAAGCCAACCTCAAAAGGAAAACTCAGGGAAATTCGATTTTATGCTTCGGCATCACCCTCATACGACACAAGCTCTCCTTCGATGAACTCAGGAGAAGCTTTTTTCATTTTGATCAGAGCCATGCGGTTTTCCAATCCGCGCGGTGCCTCGGGAACGACAACCCGGACATAATGATCGGTGTAGCCTGAATAAAACCCGTCCTTTGGATTCTCAAGCAGAACTCGAAAAACCTGACCCAGTTGATTTTCGTGAAAGCTCATCCTCTTGGATGCCGAGAGTCTTCGCAAATGGGCGCTACGCCGGCGCCTTTCATCCACTGAAATTTGCTTGTCCATTTTGGCCGCCGGAGTTCCCTCTCGCTCGGAAAAGGTAAAAACGTGACAATACGCAAAGGGCAAGTCAAGGAACCGGTCGCAAGTCTCCTCAAAGTCGCTTTCGCTCTCACCGGGAAAACCAACCATCAGGTCGGTCCCCAAACACAGTGAAGGAACGGCTTTGACGGCTTGATCAAAAAAGGCGGCCATTTCGGCCATACCGTATTTTCTTTTCATTCGGACAAGGGTTTGATCGCAACATGCCTGCATTGGAACATGCAAGTAAGGCATCAGGGAATGATCGGGATCCGCCATCATGCCAAAAAGCTCGTTTGGTATAGTGGTCGGCTCGATGCTGCTGATTCTCAGCCTGTCGAGCCCTGGGATTTCAGCCAAAGAATGGATCAAGGCAAGAAAGTCTTTTCCCTTTGATTCATAAGTCCCCAAGTTCACGCCCGTAAGAATGAATTCGCGTACGCCTTGGCCAATCATTTGGCTGACCTCCCGAAACAAATCATCCCAATCTCGCGAGCGGGCTCTTCCACGGGCAAAAGGGATTACGCAGAAAGAGCACATAAAATCGCATCCGTCTTGAATTTTCAGGTTGGCCCTTTGCTCGAAATCAGGATCCCCGACAAAACCGATGCTGAAATCCTCACGACTGATCCTTTCCCTTACCACAACAGGACTTACCGGCTTTTCATCGGTTAGATAATCCAAGAAGTTAAGTTTGTCGTGATTACCAATGACGTAATCGACTCCATCGATCATGGCTATTCGGTTGGCAGCCATTTGGGAATAACACCCCACCACCACCGTAACGGCCTGAGAGTTTTTACGGATGAATCGTCGGATCGCGTTTCTTGATTTTGCATCAGCCTCATTGGTGACCGTACAAGAATTGATTACGCCCAAGTCCGCATCTTCGCCAAAGGAAACAATTTCATAGCCGGCGGCCTTTAGTTTTCCCTCCATGGCCAAAGCCTCATACTGATTAAGACGACAACCCAAGGCCTTGACCGAAGCCTTTTTTGCTTTGGCTGAAGTTTTCATCTCATTCGTCCGTTTCACCGCAAATCAAATTAAGTTTGAGAAAAAGGCTCGACTACCTTGGGAAGGGATTCCCCATTTTTTGCCAAAACACCGAAAAGCCGAAAAGCCTTGAGGTACCGAGGAACGAAGACCGAAGGCTTGAACAAGCACCGTAGAAGCCACCCCAAGTAAAAACGATCCGCCCAATTCGGAATCCGAGTTTGTTTGCCGGAAAGAAAGGCCAAAGCAGCTCCCGTACACAAAATGGCAGACGAGAACGAGAGGTTTTCACGCAAGTAAAAACCAAGTCTTTCCTGCACCCCCCCGCCCAGTTGGATGAATATTGTCTTTGGGCGAACCCTCTCGATTGCTTCCAAAAGATCGGGGTCTTCAATTGGTCCGGTTTTGGCATACACAGGGGCTACGTAAAGCGCCGATTCTTCAACGATCAGTCCAAGCTTTTCTTTTATCCATTGTTCATTGGCCTCGCTCTGCTCCAGATCGGGCATCACCCAAAAAGCATTATCGAGGGAAACGTCTTTGTCGAAAAGATATGCCCTGAGAAAAGCCAACCCGGAAATTCTTCGAATTGGCTTACGGGTAAACAAATTGGCCCACAGGCACATCAAACCGCTGTCCGGCAAGACCAAGTCGGCTCGTGTCACGGCTCGCGAATAGAAAGCGCACTTAACCAGATCACCCGCAAGCCCCGGACCGGAAGGAGCTACGCACAAGCCTCCGCGGCTCGCTTCCGAAACTGCATCCGACAACGAGCCTGAAAAAAAATCGATACCGAGAATCCGGTTTTTGCTTTTCTTCACGTCATCCCCTCTGGCAGAAGGATTCACAAATGGTTCAGCAGGCGCTCTTGGGGGGGAACAAAACTTGCCCCACCGTTCTAAGCACGATTTCCAAATCCAACCAAATCGACCAATTGCCGACGTAATTGAAATCCAGCTCAATTCTTTTGCGAACAAGCTCAGGATCAGTAAATTCACCCCGCAGGCCCCGGCATTGGGCAGGACCGGTCACACCGGGTTTTACGAATTGCCGGATGCGGTAAGCTTTATAGTCACGCTGAAAGAGGTAATCATGCTCGGCCAAATAGGGCCTCGGTCCGACCAAGCTCATTTCTCCCTTCAAAACGTTCAAGAATTGAGGGATTTCATCGATGCTGAAACGACGCATAAAGCGACCAAAGGAAAATATTCTCTCATCCCCCGGACTGGCTTGGACTGATTCGTCACGGGTGTTGGTTTCATCGTGAGACATCGACCGAAATTTCCAAATTACGAATCGCTTGCCAGCCAGGCCCACTCGCTCTTGCCTGAAAAAGAGAGGCCCGGATGACTGAATGGACTGAAAAAACTTAACGACCAGCATACATAACGGAAGGACGAACAAAAGAGCTGGCAAGC
The DNA here is from genome assembly GCA_038118685.1 of Opitutia bacterium. GTDB lineage: Bacteria > Verrucomicrobiota > Verrucomicrobiia > Opitutales > Seribacteraceae > Seribacter. Next base: position 4,799 of record JAYOII010000033.1, on the reverse strand, counting down.
TTACGCACAAATCGAAGGATCTCTTGAGCATTTGATTGAAAGGACTTTCCAAAGGCTCGTTTTGCAGGGAGAAGAATTGCCTGCCTGACTCCTCGACAAAGACGAGACGGGAATCAAAAAAACCTGACAAGGAATTGTATATGAGTACTCGACAACCGTGTTGGTTGGCCAAATCCGTGACTACGGTAATCCAATCGTCCATATTGCGATCGGGTAAAATCACCAATTGATGGATTTTGTTCTTTTTCAAAAAACTCTCGAGTTTGGCGTAAGAACCGAGCCACGGCAATTGAACGGAGACCGGGGCCTTATCCGTAGTCGAAAACGTTCCCGCAAAACTAAAGCCATGCCTCGAATGCCTGGTTATCCAATTGCTGAGGCCGTCCAATGCCGTCGCGTCACCAAGAATAAGGCTTCTTTTGTTCGTCGATTGGAAGCCGATCAATCTTTTGAACAAACCGGGCAGGGCGAAGTTGGAACTAACCAACAATGGCCAACAAGTCGAAAGATAAAAAACCAAAAACAGTCGACTTGTCTCCTTGTCCTTGGTCGCAAAGTAAGAGGCAAAAACGAAAAACGCGATGAGAGAGGTTTGAAAGTTAGCTTTCATGACCGATTCACGAATCCTCCGCCATCCGCTTTTGATGAAGAATGATCCGTAATTTTGCATCGTGCCCAAAGTCGCCACGACAAGTCCGGCGCCGGCAACCAAAGCATAATTCCAAGGCAGATTGATCAAGGGATACTCCCACTCTTCCCACAAATAGAAGCAAACCCAAAACCACGAAAAAACGAACACAAGCAAGAAGATCTTGTGCATAAGAGCATATCCACGGTCTCGATGGTTGGGCATATTGGACGCTGTTAGAGCGTTTTTAAAATGACGGAGATTTGATTGGAGGGCAAGGAACTATTCGCACTCCTGCCAAATACATCCCAAAAATCAGCTCTAGCATTTCCACTAGTTCGAGGTTGCCTATTTCATTTTTTTTTGAAACAAATGAAAACATGGCATCGCCGACAAACCTACAAGAAGGAACGACCCCTGTCTTTGATGCACGCAATCTTGAGTTGGAGTCAATTGATTTTTTCGTACGGCTGATGAGCATGCTTGGTATGCCCCGGTCGGTTGGTGAAATCTACGGGGTTCTTTATTTTTCAAAAGATTCTCTGCCCATGGATCAGATCGCGTCCCGGCTTGGAATCAGTATCGGTTCGGCAAGCCAAGGGCTTCGCACCCTTCGATCCCTGAAGGCTGTTCGTACTGCCTACGTGGCCGGAGACCGCAGGGACCATTACTTTGCCGAAACTGAATTCAGAAGGCTGTTCTCGAACTTTATCAAGGACGAAATCATGCCTCACTTGGATAGCGCCAAAGATCGAATCAGTCGCATGGAGAAATCTCTTCCAAACCACTCCTCGGAGGAGGATGAATTTTATGCAGTTCGCATTGAAAAACTCAGACGGCTTACGAAGGCAGGCGGACGCCTGCTTCCTGCTCTTGCCGGCTTGCTAAAACTATGAATCACCCGCAAGAGGAACTCATCGATTGGTCTGTTGGTTGGTATTGTATTCGCACCAAACCAAGAATGGAAACAGTCGCCGCGGCAACTTTGAGCACCTTGGAAGACGTAGAAGTCTTTTTACCGCGAACCATTCGACCGCCGAAAGCGAAGGTCTTTTCGGCAAAAGCTCTTTTCCCCGGCTATCTCTTTGCCCGGTTTGACCCGGTGTCTCATATCCGGAACGTGCATTACGCCAGAGGCGTCGGATATGTCGTTCGCCGAAAGGAGGTACCCGTCCACGTCCCGCCGCAAGTCATGATCGAACTTCGACTCATTTCGCCCGACGGACTATTGGAGATTCCCGACCAACCCCACAAGGTTGGAGACAAGGTGAAAGTAATCTCAGGTCTCTTTGCGGGTGGCGAGGGAACGGTCACGCAGCTTGTGCCAGCCCGTGAAAGGATCAAAATTCTTTTTGAAATCCTCGGACAACCCAGAGAGGTTGAAATCAACGAGGATCTTGTTGATTTTCCCAGCGCTCATCCATTGGGCGTTGGATAAATTTGCCTAATACAGAACCCTATCTTGCAGCCATATTGGCCTTGTATCCAGCAAACGGCCAAGGGCGGTAGCGTGAACGAACAACAGTCATGCCAAGCGCGCTGATTTCGGGAATCTCCGGCCAAGATGGATCCTACTTGGCGGAAAGCCTTTTGAAAGATGGCTTTGCAGTACATGGACTGGTACGGAGATCGTCTCTGGAAGCACCCCATGTCAAGCTGACTCGAATTTCGGCGGTGATGGACCGGTTGACCCTCCACCCATGCTCTTTGGAAAGCCAGACTGCATTGTTCGAAGTGGTCCGGGAAATCAAACCCGACTACCTTTACCATTTGGGCGCGCAATCTTTCGTTTCTTACGATATTGATCAGGAATACGCTACCTTGGATACCAATTTTGGCTCAACTCATGCTCTGTTGTCTGCGGTCATGAGGTTCGCGCCCCATTGCCGGGTTTATTTTGCAGCTTCCAGCGAAATGTTCGGTCACGCGGAAACTTCTCCGCAAAACGAATCCACCCCCTTCAATCCTCGTTCCGTGTACGGAATATCAAAGTTAGCTGGCTTTCATCTGTGCAAATCATTCAGGGAGAACGAAGATCTTTTCGCCTGCTCGGGAATTCTCTACAACCATGAATCGCCTCGCAGGGGCAAAGAATACGTAACCCAAAAAATCATTTCTCAAGCCGTGTCCATTCATCAAGGACGTTCGAAAGTCATAAAGTTGGGAAACCTGGATGCCCTAAGAGACTGGGGGCATGCAAAAGACTATGTGGAAGCCATGAGAAAAATTACGGAATTCGATAAAGCCGATGATTTCGTCGTTGCTTCGGGCCAGACTCACTCGGTCAGAGAATTTTGCCAAAAGGCTTTTTCGCTTCTGGATCTGGTTTTCGAAGACTTTTTTGAATACGACCCCCGTTTTTTCAGACCGTCGGAAAAAAATCCTCTTTGCGGAGATGCGACCAAAGCTCGCGAAGAACTCGGTTGGTCGCCGATCCAAGATCTTGACATGATAATCGATGAAATGATGGATAGCGAATTAAAGCGGGCTTCCAGTTTCTCCAGCTGACGCATGATTCGTTACAAACTCAGTTACCTGACTTCTCTCTTTTTCCTTTTCGTCGTTACGGTTGTCTTTCTGTCCGTCGATTTCTTCATGCCTCACCTCCGGGCATGGAAATCAAGCAAATTGCTTCTTCAGTCGAAAGTTTACCTGGACGAATCAATCGAGCAGGGAAGCGGCTTGCTTGAGGACGGAGTCCAAAAAGCCAAGTTTGCATTTTTGCTTAATCCCGAAAGCGAAGAAACCTTTGAGAACTACAACCTTTTGCTCTTCCGAACAAACCCTTCGCTAGCTTTGAATAATTGGTCATCCGATCTGGAAAACCGGGGGGACGAAGCCGAAAAAAGAATCAAGCTTTTCGACAAAGGCCTGATGACCTTGCGAAACGACACACTTATGCCTTCTCACCGCAAGAGAGCCGGTGAAGTCGCCTTTGCTCAAATGAAAAGGCTCACCAAGATCGACAGCTGGATCGAAGACCCTCAAAACGCTCTTATGGTTTGCAGCTTGTTGGCGGAGACCGGCAATCAAATCCCAGCGCTTGAACAAGTCAAACGGGTTCTCGAAAACTATCCGGGGCATCCTCAAGCTGTTTTTCTTCTTACCCGTCTGTCCGTTCACCTCAAGGACACCTCCCAGTTGCCCCGCATAGGACAGGAATTGGCCCTGCTCTCGGCTCAAAGAGATCAAACCGGAATTGAAGCAATAAGGCACATGACGCTGCTTCACCTGATGCAACCTCTGTCCCCGAGTAGTTTGGACAAATGCATCGAACTTCTTCAAGTGAACAAGCAGGCGCAGCCCATCGACTTTCTGCGAATTCATGCTCTTCGCTTCGCTTCGACTCAAAGCGAAGAAGAAAAAAAAGAAATCATAAAAAGTTGCTCCAGCCTTTTCGATTTAAACAACCCCGCCGACTTGCTTACTTTTTCAAATTGGCTCGCCCGATTAGGCAGTTTCCCCGATTTACTTACTTATTTGCCCGCGTCCAAGGCAAAGGTAGATGAAAACCTATTCAAAATCCGAATGAACGCTCTCGCCCATCTCAATGATACCGAGAGCATTCATCGCGAAGTAAGAAATTCGCCGATCATTCCTCAAAGGTGGAGGTTTCTCGTCGAAGCCCGAGCCTATGCGCTTGCCGGAAATTTCAAAGAGGCTTCCGCAATATTGGACCGGTTGATTCCCACCTTGGGCGAAGACTACAGAAAAGTCCGAAGCATTTGCGAATACCTTGAAAGCTCGGACGACATAAGTGGCTTGGTTCACATACTCGAAAAGCTCATCGACAAGCCCATTCACAAACGCTACGCCCTCCTCAAACTGATGCAACATCGCTCAGCCTCCGCTCCTATTGAAGATCTGCTCGATTGGATGGCCAGGCTCTCCAAGATGGACGATCTCGAATCCAATTTTTCCGAGTCCTACCTGTACTTCGAATTACTCAATCCACAGCTACCCTCTCCCTCGAAAAAGTTGGACCAATAGATTGTTGAAGCAAAAGCATTTCAGCACAAAGACGATACAATGCGAACTCGCATTACTCTCGCCCTCGCTCACTTGAGAAATCATTCACCCGATCTTGCCCTCGTTGCCCTCGGTCGTGCAGAGAATTGGAGGAACTGGACAGACAGTCGAGCCGCTTGGGCCTTCATCTCCGCCCAAGTAT
>JAYOII010000032.1:5027-15468 GCA_038118685.1 Opitutia bacterium | reverse complement strand
TTCTGTTCGTTTCCGCCCAAGAGGATATAAATGAGAAAATACTCGTCCGGGACTGCGAGGTCCAAAAGGTAACTTATTCAGGCCTACACCTGACGCCGGCTATTTTTTTATCTGAAAACCATCAACAATATCCCAAAACGAAATATTGGTTTTTGCTTCCGGCAACAGTTAGATTAGGAAACGACTTCCACAAGAAAGTGCAAAATGCATTCTCTTTGAAGGGATTTGAAAATGGTTCCTATCCCGTGATCAATCCTATGCTGAGACCTACTATGGATATGGGAATTGTTCATGTGGATCATTTAAGAAAGTTCAAACAGTTTTTCACCCGAATCAAACTGTCCAAGTACACCGATAGTGATCTGAAAGACCTGAAGCAGGAACTAATACTGATGGAGAATTTTATTTTAGGCATCCCTGACCCAAAAGAAATACAAATTAAATCCAGAATTTATTCAGAAATACCGGAAGATATCCTTCCGCCAACAAGCTTCATGGTGAACTCAGAAAATGAAATAATGACTCGCTTCAAAAAATATAAGGGGAAAAAATTGAAGATAAGTCATTTTACGCCAATCAATTTGACCAAATATCAGAGAACCTATCGTGGTATAAAAAAAATCGTCATGAATTGTGATGGCGGATTTCCGGAATGAGAGGTCCTGCGGATTAATTAAAAAATTTAAAACTCCAAGGTTTGACGAGGAATCCCCAAAAGAGCGTTTTTTTGTAAAGAGCCCTGTCCTTTTGAACCTGACCGCAAATCAACCTGTCTCTCCACCGATCCAACAAAATCTCAGTATTTCTTTGGTTGTGAATTTTTCTCCCTTCGCTGGCGCACTTGACATGATCTACCACGCTATCGTGTACGACAAAGTGGATTAGTCCACCCTCTGACATTCGAAGACAAAGGTCGATGTCCTCACAGCCATTGAGAAAAACTTCGTCAAACCCATCAAACTCGAGAAATCTTTCTCTACTCGCAACGCAACAGGCTGCCGTAACCGCACTCCATTTCCTAACTTCTCCTTTGAAAGGGCGATGAAGAAAACCTTGTCCGTAATGGCGTGGGTTTCCTTGAGGAGCAAAAACCACCCCCATGTGATCATAACGTCTGGAACCGGCTAGTTTCTGCACGTTGCCCACCATGCCAACCTTCTCCTTTTGCTCGAAGACCCGAAGCATGGGGCGAAGCCAGTCCCCTTGAACGAAAACATCATTATTGAGGAAACACAAATATTCCCCCCTGGCCTCCTTGGCTCCCAAGTTGTTGTTCTTGGCAAATCCTTGGTTCTCTTCGTTGAAGAAAACTCGGTAACCTTCGCCAAGATCTTTGAGAAACTCAACGGTCCCGTCCTTGCTGGCATCGTCAATGATCAAGACCTCGTAATCGAGCTTGCCGGCCAAAGTTTCTTCCAATTGAGCCAAGCATCGCTTGGTGTATTGCAATTGACCGAAAACGGAAATGATTACGCTAACGGAAGGAACGCTCATGATTCCTGAATGACCGTTTCGATTTCCGCCCGAAGAGACCGAACCGTCCTCATGACGTCGAAGGCCTCTTTGGCCCTTTTTACCCCCGCCTTGCGTATCCTGACAAAATCTTGCGGCTTTCTGGAAAACTCCCGCAACAAGCTTATCCATTCCTCATGCTTTTGCGGGCTGATCGAAAAACCCGAAATGCCGTCGACGAAGGCTTCCGAGGCGCCGGCCTTGTCGGAGGCCAAAACGAGGCAACCGGATGCCAAAGCTTCGGGTATGACGTTGGGAATCCCGTCCCGGTCTCCGTTTTCGGCAATGACCCCGGTAAAAAGAAAAGCATCGCTTTGAAGAAAGGCCGCTCGGGTCTGTTCTTCGTTTCTCGAGCCACAAAAGATGACTTTCCCCTTCAGGCCCATTCTGTCGCGTTCCTTTTCCAATCTTCGGGTCAAGGGACCGCTTCCAATGATCTTCAAGCGGAAAGAAACCCCCTCCTCCCCCAACATCGCGGCCAACTTAAGTTGATGAAGGTAGCCCTTTTTTTCAACCAGTCTGCCCACGCTGAGAAGCTCGATTCGATTCGGGTGGACGCATTCGAAGGATTTTCTAACGGGCCAATGGGATAGACCCCGCCGAATGAGCTTGATGCGTTCGGGAGGAACCTTCATTGCCTTGAGCCTTTTGGCGGAGGAAACGGAGGAGGTCCGCACGAACGAGGCTTCCTCTAGCTTGAGGGGAAGAAGCCAGTCTCCACCGTGCCTGAAGACGTCATAGGCATGAGCCCCCATGGAAAAAGGGATGCCAGTCAGTTTGCTTATGGCAAGAGCCGCCGTCGCCGGCATGGTGGCCCAAATTCCGTGAATCAGAGAAAAGCCTTGCATCCGAAAGGAATTCGCCCGGACCAAGGCAAAACCCAAACCTAGAAAGGTTTCGTTCCAATTTTGCAGGTTGGGGCAAGATCTCGACCAAAGGATTCCAAGAACTTCGACAAAAGCACGGGGCTTGCTGAAAGCCCAATAAGGAATCCAAAAGAACAAAGTCCACAAACTTGAAAGTCGGAAGCGGTTGATCTTGTTGCCGTTCCATTGATCCTTCCCCTTCCAGATCGAATGAGCAACGGGATGAAAACCGATTTCAGCCAACCCGGAAAGTTCACGCCGCACGAAGGTTTCCGTGGGCCTGGGGAAAGTGGCGTAAAGGAAAGCTACTTTACCCGACACTGGAGACTTGAGGCAAAGAAGTGATTCGCCCAACCGATCAATTTTCCGGATCGTATTTGACGAAACGCGGAACCGTGTCCTCTCTGGCGTGACTCGAACCGTTGCTCGAAATTACGGGTTTCTTGGCAGAAAAATCACCTTGTTCGGCTGATTCGGGAACGTTGGAAGAATCCTGGGCATCGATGACCGGGAAATAATCGAAAGCCAATTTGATTTCCTCGGCATGCGACGTCCGTTCATCCTCCACGTTGATCTCACCCGAAAAACAGGCCAACGGATGACGAATTCGCGAAACTTTCACCTTCATCGAAAGGACATCTCCGGGTTTGCAGATCCGGCGGCATTTCACACCGTCGCAGGAAGTAAAAAAGATCGTGTTCGGATCGACCTTCGACTTAAGGGCAGGAGATTCTCCCTTGAGAAGGAAGAATACGCAAAGTTGACCCAAAGCCTCGATCATAATGGAAGCGGGAAAAACAGGATTCTCCTTGAAGTGACCCTCAAGAAAATACTCGTTGCCTGAAATCTTGTAGGAACCAGTCGCAACATCATCGTCGATCTTGACGGATTCGAGAAAGAGAAAAGGCTCTCGATGAGGCATCAGGGAGGCAATCTCCTCGATGCGGTAGGTTTTGGAGCGGATCGGTGGCTTTTCCCCCTTGGCTTTGGCGGAAAGGTAGGCTTTGACGTCACCGACAGTCCGCAAATCTCGGAGTTCCTCGTTGTCTATGCTGACCTGAAGCGTCTGCTCCACCAACATGACGATCTCAAGCATGGTCAACGAATCCATGCCCAAATCCTCGTACATGCGCAGGCTGTCGTCGCTTTTGGACAGGATTTCACGTTGCTCGGGCTCGAGGTGCCGGTCGATCACGCCCATCACGATCGTTTCGATCTGACTGACATCCTTGTCTTGACGGAAAGCCAAGGCTGCCTCATAGGTACCCGCCGGGCAACGTTTGAGAAGCTCCTTGAGATCTTCTTGGACGGAATTGGGGGAATTTGTTTCCATAATCAGGGGTTTTTGAGAAATTTGATTGTCCTTTCATTAAATTGCCATGAAGACATTTGTACAACCAATTAATTCGTAAAGACTTTATGACTGAATCCGAAGAGGAAAAAAAGAAGGTTATCCTCACTTGCGCCCAGCCCACCGGAAAGCTCACCCTTGGAAACTACCTGGGGGCGGTGCGCAACTGGTCGACCATGCTGGAAAACCACGAATGCTATTTCGGTATCGTCGACTTGCATGCGATCACAACTCCGTCTCATCCGGCCACCTTGCGGCAAAACGTTTTCGACTGCGTGGCCCAATACGTGGCCTGTGGGCTTGACCCGGAAAAATCCCACCAATTCGCCCAATCTCACGTCATCGGTCATACGGAATTGGCTTGGGTCCTTACCTGTCTCACGCCGATAGGCGAACTTCAACGCATGACCCAGTTCAAGGACAAAGCGGCCAAGCTTGGCTTCAAAACCGCGGAAACCGAGGAAGGCGAGGTCAAGTTCACCCATGATGGAGCAAGGCCTCAAGCATCCATCAACGCAGGACTGCTTTGCTACCCCGTCCTGATGGCGGCCGACATCCTCCTTTACAATGCCGACCTTGTGCCCGTTGGGGAAGACCAACGACAACACATGGAGCTATGCCGAGATCTCGCCCAACGTTTCAACCATCAGTTTTCGGATACTTTCACCATCCCCGACGCCTATGTTCCCAAGACCGGAGCGAAAATCATGTCCCTCACCGAACCTACCAAAAAAATGTCGAAGTCGGACGAAAACGAACGGGCCACGCTTTACGTCCTCGACGAACCCGATCAAATCAAGAAGAAGATCGCATCCGCCGTGACCGATTCGGAAGCAGTCATCCGTTCTTCACCCGATAAACCGGGGGTCTCGAACCTGCTCACCATTCACTCCGCTCTTTCCGGCCAATCGATCGGCGAACTCGAAGAACGTTATGCAGGGAAAGGCTACGGCTCGCTCAAGGAAGATTTGACTGAAATCATCAGTGGCTCCCTTCGGCCCGTTCGCGAAAAATACCACGACCTCATCAAAGACAAGGCCTACCTCAAGTCGGTCCTGGCCCAAGGAGCGGCCGCAGCCCAGAAGCGGGCCTACCGGGTCTTGGGCAAGGTTTATCGAAAAGTCGGCTTTCCCGAGCGGGAACGAACTTAAGCGGCCGAAGATTCCAACTGCTTTTTTGGCTTGGTTATTTCCCGAAAAAATTCAATAACCTTCGCAGTGGTGAGATGGTAATGGAATACGGAGAAAACGACGATGCCCCGGACGGTGTGACGAAATGGCCCTTTTATTTGTCCGCCCTCTTCATACTCGCTTTGGTTCTAGGATTCGCCTACCTTCACCTGCAGGAAAACAATACGCTCGATCAGTGGCAGATCACCACCTGCATCCTCGCATCCGCCCTCGCATCCATTCTCGTTTTCATCCCTCATTTGCTGGACCGTTTTCTCTACCTTGTTTTCGACCCCGCCAACCGGAAGGACGAGGAGCTTCACCGCAAGACTTACTTCGATATCAAGGAAATGCGCGGCGACTTGGAATCCTTGGCCGTCAAAATCGACAAAGTGCCCTCCGTGGTCGACAAGATTCTTTCCGAATCCCTCGCCAAGGGTGAGGACGCGAATTCCAGCATCGACAAGTTGGCCAACGATCTGGAGGAAACCAAGGATGAACTCATCGAAAAACTAGGGCAGCTCCAGGAATTGAGTGAGCAAAGCCCTTTGCTTCCCGAACCCGATCCTGCAATTGCCAAAGCCAACGAATCAATCGGCAAGCTGGAAACCTCCTTGACGGGTCTTTCCGGACAACTCGAAAAACTGCAGGAAACCGTCGACCAGCTCCCCACCGCATTCCCCGAACCAGTGACTCCATCCGTTCCCGAACCCGAGTCCCCGGAACCCGAAGAGGAAGAAGAACCGGAAGACGATTCCACCGTAGAAATCCCTGAGGAGACCGAACTTGAACCGGAGACAAGCGAAGAAGGGATCGAAGCCGAAGATGAGGAACTCTCGGACGAAACCGTAGAAGAAGACGCTCAAGAGAACGACGAAACCGAAACCCTGTCAGAGGAGGAGGACCCCGATCCCGCTGCCGAAGAATCCGATGAGGAAGATCCGGTCGAAGAGGAGGAGGATCCCATTCCACCCGAGCCCGCGAAAACGGAGGAAGTGGGAGAGGATGAAGAGCAAACCGGCGAGCTCAAGCTTGAATTGCCCGACCCCGAAGAAACCTTGAGGAAAGTCGACGCCTTGTTGGCCGGGGAGGACGAAAGCGATGATCCGGAACCTGATACGAAAGAAAAGCCCAAGTCATCGAAAAGCGGCAGCACATCGGTGGTGGCCAACGTGATGATCGGAATCGGAAACAAGCCCTACCTCCGGGGAGAAGGAGCCGGCTTAAGTTGGGACGAGGGAGTTCCCATGAATTTTATCGAAATCGGAAAATGGGCTTGGACCCCGACCCGCAAGAACGCAGCCCTCACCGTCCAAGTCTATCGGAACGACGAGGACCCTGACAAAGGGGGCAAGATCGAAGTCAAATCAGGCGAAGAAATCGAGATTACCCCGGATTTCGGGTAGCCCCCGAACTTCCGACAGCGAATCGTTACTCAACCGAACAGCGGACTGGGATAGATCCCTTCGTCAACCAGACGGGCGATGGCTTCCTGTACCCGGGGTTTGTCTTCCTTGTAGGTGACCCCCATCCAGGAGCAACTGGCGGATCGGACCGAGACCCGACCCGTTCCCTGCCGGATCCATTCGTCCACTGCGGCGGGCAGGTAGAATTCAGACTTTGAGGGGTCGGGCATGGATTCGAGAAAGCGTGAAAAACCCTCACCGAGCGGAGAAAAGGCATCGGGCGGAAAGGCCCAGACGTTCATGGAAGTGGTTTCCTCTCCGTTCAAAGGCATGACTTCACCCACTGGGTTCTTGCCGGAAACCTGATCCGAACCCGAAATTTCCGTCCATTCCTCGACCGATTGCAAATAGCCTTCCTCGGTCTGGCAAATGCCCCGGGAGACCGAACCATGCTCGGAGAGGGTCTCGGACAAGCGGAAACCGACCATGGCGCACTCGAGCATTCCTTCGGCCGAGGGTTCGGAAGAAAAAGCCTTCATCAGTTCGGTGAAGGTCTCGGCTCCGTAAAAATCATCCGCGTTGATCACGGCAAAAGGAACGCCTTGCAAGGCCTCCCTCGCCGCCCACACCGCATGACCCGTACCCCAAGGCTTTTCACGCCCCGCAGGACAGGCAAAGTCACCGGGGAGGTCGTCCTTGTCCTGGTAGGCATAGTCCACTTCCAAGATGCCCTGATATTTCCGTCCGACTTGTTCCTCGAAGAGGTCCCTCATTTCACGGCGAATGAGGAAGACGACCCGGGTAAAACCGGCCCTCTTGGCATCGTAGATGGAATAGTCCATCAGGGTTTCGCCGCTCGGGCCGACAGGGTCGAGTTGCTTGAGTCCGCCGTAGCGCGAGCCCATGCCGGCGGCAAGGACGAGAAGGGATGGTTGGTCAGAAGTCATTTCGAATGGCAAAGGATAGGAAATCGAGCAGGTCGGTCGCGTAGACCGCTTCCTGCCCGTTTTGACGGGCGAGCACCTCGGCGGCCCGGCCATGCCAAAGAACGGCCAGGGAAGCGGAGGTCGGGACGTCGAATATTTTTTTGGCAAGCAGGGCGCCTAAAATCCCGGTAAGCAGATCGCCGCTTCCACCCCGGGCAAGCAGAGAACTGCCGACGAAAGAAAAATGATGAGCTGACGGAGAAACAATTTCCGTAAGAGCCCCCTTGAGCACGAGAACGCTTCCGGCCTGAGACACGTACTCCTTCGGGGATCGGCCCTCGGAGAGACGTGCGAATTCCCCGGCATGCGGGGTCAAGACAAGCCGTTCGGGGCTTTGTGCATCGCTTAGGATTTCCGGACGCAGGGCATCGGCATCCAAAACGACCGGGCCCTCGAAAAAGGAAAGGGTTTCCCTCACCAGGGAATGGGTTTCTCCTTCCGTACCCAAACCCGGTCCGATGGCCAAGGCCGTCGCTTTGGAAAGGAATTGCCGAACTTTGCCCAAACCTTCGAGAGCCAACCCTCCCTCCGGGGTCTCGGGTAGAGGGACCCACATGGCTTCCGGTCTACGGGCGGCAAAGGAAGCGTGGAGGGATTCGGGAATGCCCACGGTCAAAAGCCCTACCCCGGCCTTGAGCGCGGCTTGGGCGGCCATCATGGCGGCTCCACCCAATTCGCGGGAACCGGCAAGCAGAAAGAGGTGTCCTTGGTCGCGTTTGTCGCAAACGGCCGGACGCAAGCGACGCAAGCGTTTCAAGACGGAACTACGCAGCACTCCGGCCCGGTCTTGATTTGATTCATACCCGGGTTGTTCGAAAAAGCCGAGATCGAGGTAGCGCAAGCGTCCGGTCCACTTCAGGTTTTCGGGCAAGACTACGGGTTTCTTCACAATGCCCGTGCAATAAGTGAAATCGGCCCGCAGGGCATCCTCGACCTGCTCATCCCCGATACCGGTGGGCATGTCCACGGCGGCCCGCACGGCGATTTCCTCGAAGTCGTTGATGGCTTTCACCCAGTCTCCCAAGGGTTCGCGCAGAGGCAAACTTGCCTGCATCCCGAGCAGGCCATCAATGGAGGCATCGAACCCGCGTTCGCCGGATTGTTCGACCAAACTTTTTCTCAGGGAATCGATTCCATCCGCCTCATTGGCGGGAGGGATTTCCTCGATCCGCTTGGCGGCCAATTCCAAAAGCTCGGTCCGGGCCCGTTGGGTATGCCGACGGCACTCGTCCCATGAACAAAGCGGCCAAACCACGGCCCGGGCGGTTGGGATCGTCCGGAGCATCCGCTTGGCCGCAATCAAGGCGTCCCCTCCATTGTGTCCTTTGCCGACTAGCGCCAATATTCTAGGCCTCGGAGGAATGGTACGGAGTTCCCGCATGTCGCGGAGCAAAGAATCTCCGATGGATTCACCGGCTTGGTTCATGGCCTGCCACTCGCGTTCTTCGTCGCCATTGAAGAACGATTTTTCAAAAGCGAGGGATTCCTCGCAGCTCAGAATGGGATCGGCAGGCAGGGCATTCATTATGAAGAAACAAGAACGACGATGGCCGAGGCAATGGATTCCAAATGAGTCAAGCTGACAAGGGCCTCGTTCGCCCCCTTTTTCTCGAGCAGAGCCCTCCCCTTTTCGCTGAAACGCAAGAGGGGCTGCCCTTCGTCTCCATTCTCCACCTCGGCATCCAACCAACCGAATTCTTGGCCAAACCCCGTTCCAAAGGCCTTGGAAACCGCTTCCTTGGCCGCGAACCGGGCGGCCAAATGGGGCGCAGGGTTAGCCTTTTCCCTGCAATAGGCCTGCTCGGCGGAAGAAAAGATCTTGTTCAGGAAATGTTCCCCATGCTTGTCAAGGGAATCACGAATGCGGTCTACCTCGATCTGATCGATCCCCACGCCAAGGACGTTGGTTCCCGAAGGAATGGCGGGTAGTTCGCTCACTCGTTGAGCATCCTGCGCATGGTTTGGACGGCCTCCGCCAAACCATGCGAAACCGAACGCGAGATGATGCTGTGTCCGATGTTGTACTCGTACACATGGTCAAGGGTCTTGGCTCCCTCCACGTTCTCGTAATTGATCCCATGGCCTGCATTGACCCGCAGGCCCAAAGAAATTCCAAGTTCCATGCCCGAACGAAGTGTGCCCAATTCCTTCTCTCTGTTTACGGAATCGAACCAAGCCCGAGCAAAGCTACCGGTATGCAACTCGACCCAGGGAGATCCGATCTCGGCCGAGGCCTCGAGTTGGGCGGGATCCGGATCGATGAACATGCTGGTCGGAATACCGGCCTCCAAGAATGCGCCGACCACCTCGCGTGAACGTTCGAGGTTGCCCGCTACGTCCAATCCCCCCTCGGTCGTGACTTCCTTGCGGTTTTCGGGAACCAGACAAACGCTCTCCGGTTTGAGGGAAAGAGCCAGTTCGACCATTTCCGGAGAAAGGGAAACTTCGAGGTTCAACCTCGTCTTCTTGCGTTCGAGGTAGCGTTGAACATCCTCGACTTGGACATGCCTGCGGTCTTCCCGTACGTGCATGGTTATGCCATCCGCACCCGCCTCCTCAGCCAACCAGGCCATGGCGGCGGGATCAGGCTCGACAAAGCCCCCGTGGGTATTCGGTTCGTCCCGGTAACGGGCCTGCCGAATGGTGGCTACGTGATCGACGTTGACTCCCAGTAAAATCATTGGAATGGATTATCTTAGGAGGTTTCTATCCGAAACTCAACTGGCTTTGCGAGTCTTCTTCCTTTGCTTGTTCGGACACCATAAGAAGGTTCCGGAGAAAGCGCGGACGGTGAAGGCGAGTCGGTCCACTTTCCTTCAAGGCCTTCAGGTGATTGGGCGAACCGTAGCCCTTGTTGGATGAGAAATCATAGTCGGGAAACTCTTCCGCAAATTTTCTCATGAACCGGTCACGGGTCACCTTGGCAATCAAGGATCCCATGGCTATGGCAAGCGAGATGGTATCCCCCTTGATCAAGCCCGTGTGCTCGTAAGGAAGCCTCTTCATCGGCCTCCCGTCCACCCGGGTGACCCAACGTTTTACGTCCGTTGATGAACCGGTATTTGAAAAAAGATCGTCCTCGGACTTCGGTTCAGGTGACCAAAGGCCTTGGCTCTTTTCGGAAGCACCATCCATGGCCCGCTTCATGGCC
>JAYOII010000032.1:0-5017 GCA_038118685.1 Opitutia bacterium | reverse complement strand
CAAGCAGGTCGCGCCCACGATATTCTCGGCCTCGATCTCTTCAATCGAAGCTTCTCCCGAAGCCCAAAACAACTCCCCTCGCTCGGCCAAGTTCAGGATCACGGCATAGAGTTCTTCCCGTCTATCTTCGGCGAATTGCTTGGAATCGTTCATATCGGCACAAGCTTTTCGGTTGGCTGCCTTGAGGAAGAATTCGGCGGGCAAAACCACGGCTCCGGCCACCACCGGACCGGCCAGGCATCCGCGACCCGCCTCGTCCACCCCCACGATCCCCAAGGACCGCTTCGCTTCCTTTCGATCGTAAGTCCAACGGGGGTTTGCCATCGTGCCTATCTGACCTGCTTACTTGCGCCAATTCGGGTTCCAAGACTTCTTGGCGGGCGGAGTCTTGCCCATTGCCTCGTAGGCGGTCTTGAAGTGCAATTTGCAAAACTCCCCCATCCGTTCCTCCCCGAAACGTTCGAAAAGCCGGGTGGCGACTTCTTTGGCTTGAGCTCCCGATCCCTTGGGAATGGCGCAACCGGCCAGTTCCTCGAGTTTTTTCATCTGCTCGAGCCAAGTGGCTCGGGCGATGACCGAGGCCGCGGCGACGACCGGATCTTCCTCCGCCTTGGTTCTCATTTGCAGATCGAACCCCGTGCCTTCGACGTACTTCTGAACGAGGGGTTGCTTGGAAAATTGGTCGAGCAAGCCCCATGCGGGCTTCCTCAGTTCAAGAGCGTCCTTGAGAGCCCGCCCGTGCAACCAAGCGAGCAACTTGTTCAAATTGTCCCCGAACTTGCCGTACAGCTCGTTATACTTGAGCATGCCCATAAAGGCGGTCTTGATGACCACCCCTTTGGTCGATGCAATATGCTTGGCCATCTTGAGGATGGCCCCGTCGGTTATGGTCTTGCTGTCCCGGATACCCGCTTCCATCCAAGAACGGACCATATCTCCGTCTCCGATCACGCAGGCGGTGACTACCGGGCCGAAAAGATCGCCCTTTCCACTCTCGTCCAGTCCGGCATGAGGCTCGAACCATTCCGGGTTGTTCACTTCTTCGTAGCCAAGCAGAAATTCACCGGTGACCTCGGGCTCGAGAATGTTGGTCACGAAATCTTCGGTCCCCCTGCCCTGAACGACGAGTTTTCCGCTTTCGTAGGCGACGACCTTCACCTGATCCCCGTCAAAGGCATGACGGGCATACTGAACTTCCCGAGCAGGCCAACCTCTTGAAGAAAGCGCCTGACCAAGCTTGTCCAATTGATCACCCTTTAATTTGAGGGTGTACATGGATTTTTTCTTTTTCTCCTCTCCACCGGAATTTGAAGCTGCGCTTGCCATAAGCGGGATATATTTGGAAAAGACTTGTGAAAAAAGCAACCGCCAAGCATGCCTGCCCATATTTTAGATCCTTTTCCCTCCGATTCCGAAAGGCTTGAGCCCTTTCGGCAGGCTTTGCTTGCCTGGTACGACGAATACAAACGGGAGCTTCCTTGGCGCTCCCAACCCAGCCTCTACAAAACGGTTGTTTCCGAGTTCATGCTCCAACAAACCAGGGTTTCAACCGTTCTGCCTTATTTCGAAAGATGGATGAACCTGTTCCCTGATTTTGCGGCCTTGGCCAAAGCCCCCGAGGAAGCAGTGCTCAAGGCGTGGGAAGGACTGGGTTACTATTCCCGAGCCCGCAACCTTCATAAATTGGCCAGGCAGGTGAATTCTTGGAAAACCATTCCCGAGGATGCCGAATCTTGGCAAGCGCTTCCCGGGATCGGTCCTTACGTGGCGGCGGCCGTGACCAGCATATCCTTCGGGTGCCCGGAGGCGGTTTGCGACGGAAACGTGGTCCGCGTACTGACCCGCCTTTTCGCCAAGGACGAACTTTTCAAGGACGGGGCGACCGCCCAAAAGAAACTACGGCCCTTGGCAGCCGAGCTTCTCGACACCAAACGTCCGGGAGACTACAACCAGGCCATGATGGAACTCGGGGCGACCGTTTGCCACCGACAATCTCCGCTTTGCCTGACTTGTCCGGTAATCGACTTCTGCAAAGCGGGCAAAACCGGAGATTTCGCACGATATCCGAATTTGGCCAAAAAGAAGAAATCCAAGCAGAAGATCACCCGATACTGGATCGAGTCGGAGGATGGCCTGCTCCTTGGTTCGGGAGCCAAAGGTTCGTCGAGGTTGGCGGGAATCTACGAGTTGCCTGAGAAGCTTCCCGTTGAGCTTGAGGATCTCGCCCGCAAGGCCAAGCATTTAACCACAAAAAAACGCACCATCGGACAAGTTGATTACGAGGAGGAAATTCATAGGGCGGTGTTACCCAAGAGGACAAAAGTTACCCTGCCCGAGGGTTACCGATGGGTTCGTCGGACGGACGTGGGCGATCTCACCCTGTCCGGCCCACACCGCAAATGGATCAGGGAATTGCAGGACAAGCCTGCAACTCAAGCTCCATAGGGTCAGTTCTCGCCTTCTCGGAGAGCTTGGCAGGACCAACACTCCGAAAACACTCCATCCACTTTCTCCCCGCACTTCGGGCACTCCCACTCTTCGCTTGCTTGGGGTTGAGCATGAAAATAATCGGTCACGATCTTTCTCGCCCGAACGAAGTCCTCGTGATTCAAAACACAAACGTTCGGAAACATATCCGGAATCGGGACCTCGGTTATGTTTGACCCCGTCCAGTTGCGAAGGACGGTGTGGAAACCTTCGCTTTTGAGGAGTTGGTCCACCAACCCGACTTTTGCGGAGTCCCAATCTCGAAAAACTTCATGCATCCAAGCGAGAGAGACATTTTCCGCATTCGTTGGCGACCACATTCTCCGCCTCAGCTTGACATTGCCAAGAGATGAAGAGCGGTTAGGCTCGTTTTTCGACCCATGAGCAAAAAACGCCCAAATCCTCTGACTCCGGAAGAATTGACGGGGATCCAGGTGTCCGGCCCGAAAAAACAGGCCGCCGGCTTTCCCGCCGTGAGTCATTCGATGCGGCACGTCTTCGGGCAAAGCGGCATCACCCGGGGGACCAAGGCCCTTCTCAAGCTCAACCAAAAAAACGGTTTCGATTGCCCCAGTTGCGCTTGGCCCGACCCGGACGACGAGAGGGCCTTGACCGAATTCTGTGAAAACGGAGCCAAGGCGGTCGCCGCGGAAACGACCCGAAGCAAGGTGGACCCCGATTTTTTCGCCAAGCACACCGTTGCGGAACTGTCCGGAAAATCTGACTATTGGCTCGAAGATCAGGGACGCCTGACCCATCCCATGTACCTGAAAAAAGGGGGCGAACACTACGAACCAATCGGATGGGACGAGGCTTTCGCCCTGATTGCAAAAAACTTGAAAGGCCTCGATTCTCCCGATCAGGCCATTTTTTACACTTCGGGCCGGGCCAGCAACGAAGCCGCCTTTCTTTACCAATTGTTCGTCCGTCTCTACGGCACGAACAACCTGCCCGACTGCTCGAACATGTGTCACGAATCGAGCGGGTCGGCCTTGGGTCCAACGATCGGCATAGGAAAAGGAACGGTCACCCTTGAAGATTTTTATGAATCCGAGGCGATTTTCGTTTTGGGCCAAAACCCGGGAACCAATCATCCCCGTATGTTGAGCGCCCTGCAAACTTGCAAGCGAAACGGAGGGAAAATCGTCTCGGTCAACCCTCTCAAGGAAGCGGGACTCCTTGGTTTCGCACACCCTCAGGAAATTTCGGGCCTGATGGGGAAGGCGACCGATTTGACGGATCAGTTCGTTCAGGTGCGCATCAACGGAGATCAGGCCTACCTCAAAGGATTGGGCAAGGTGATTTTGGAAAGCACGGACCGCATCGACCGAAAGTTCATCGAAGAACACACCGCAGGGTTCGAAGAATACCTAAAGGCAACCGAATCCCTCGAATGGGATGCCATCACCTCTTTGAGCGGGGTTGCGGAAGATGAAATCAGAAAATCAGCCGAAATCCTTGTCGATGCCCAATCCGCAATCTTTTGCTGGGCGATGGGATTGACCCAGCATGAAAATGCGGTCGCCACCATTCAGGAGATTGTAAACCTTCAACTCATGCTGGGAAATCTCGGCAAACCCGGAGCCGGACTCTGTCCGGTGCGCGGTCACAGCAACGTGCAGGGTGACCGGACGATGGGCATCTACGAAAAGATGCCCGACTCCTTTCTCGACCGGCTTGCCGAAGTATACGGGTTCGAACCGCCCCGAAAACATGGATTCGACACGGTGGACGCAATCAAGGCCATGCACGCGGAAAAGGGCAAGACCTTCATCGCCCTGGGAGGAAACTTCATCTCCGCAACACCCGACACCCATTACACGGCAAAGGCTTTGCAAAATTGCTCTCTTACCGTACAAATATCGACCAAGCTGAACCGCTCGCATCTGATTACCGGGGAGGAAGCTCTCATTCTTCCCTGCCTGGGCCGAAGCGAAAAAGACGAACCCAAGGGAAAAGCTCAATTCATTACCATGGAAAACTCCATGGGGATCGTTCATCCTTCGCAAGGCTCTTTGGCCCCCATATCAGAAAACCTCAGAGGTGAACCTGCCATCATAGCGGGAATGGCCCAAGCGACGCTTGGCAAGAAAGGCAACGTGCCCTGGCAGGAAATGCAGGCGGATTATGGAATGATTCGTGATCATGTCGAAAAGATCGTTCCCGGCTTCGAAAACTTCAATCAACGGGTCAACAATGGGGCGGAGTTTTACCTGCCCAACAATGCCCGGGAACTTGATTTTTCCGAGATCGGAGGAAAAGCCAAATTCACCGTTCACGGATTGAGCGCCAAAGAAGCGGGCGAAAAGAGGCTCCTTTTGATGACCATTCGCAGTCACGATCAATACAACACGACGATTTACGGTTTGGACGACCGCTACCGGGGCGTAAAAAACGAGAGACGGGTCGTCTTTCTGAACAAAGAAGACATGCGGGAACTGGGAATCGAAAAGGAACAACCCGTCGACCTGACCAGCCACTTTCGAGGAAAAAAGAGGATCGCGCCCCTTTTTCTTGCCCTGCCCTACGA
>JAYOII010000031.1:7659-15521 GCA_038118685.1 Opitutia bacterium | reverse complement strand
GGATAAAGGAACTACGATTTCCGTGCTAATTTCTGAATGATTTTTTGCAAACACCCGCCTCTGCCAGGATTTTGATCCCTTGCCCATCACCTCAAGGCCGCTTATCTTTCAAACCAAGCAATGGACACCTGAAATATTTATGTACGAAAACGGATATTTTCGCTAACTTCCTTATGCCCTCTCAACTTTAGCCCAAATTAATGAAAAGATCATTTATTGGATTTCTTTCAACCTTCGCTCTTTTGACCGGAGGCATGGTTTGGGGAAATTCCTCCGGTCCGCCCGACGGACACCATGGAGAAGTTCAGAACTGCACTTCTTGTCACAATGACAGCGCGCTCAATTCAGGCGATGGATCAATCCGTTTGTTTGGATTACCCTCAAATTACATCCCCGGACAAACTTACGATCTGACCGCACTCGTTTCGGGAACGCATGTCAGAGGCTATGGTTTTCAATTGATCGCCAAAGCGGGTTCTTCGCCTAGCGGTAGCCTTGCGGCCGTTTCATCCGGTATGGCAATCAGCAACGGATACGCCGAACACACGACCCGCTCGACGTCCGGGTCTTGGAACTTCCAATGGACGGCTCCATCCACAAACGAAGGAAACGTGACTTTCTTTGCTTCGGGTCTTGCCACGGGGGGACTAAACAATTCATCGGGAGACCAGGTTTACACCTACAGTCGCACTCTTTTGGAGCCTCCTTCTCTTGAGTGGAATTCATCGGTGGGAGGAGTCATTTTTTCTTCCCCGGCCATTTCTTCCGACGGCACGGTTTACGTCGGCTCGAACGACAACAAGCTCCACGCCTTCAACTCCGACGGAAGCACAAAATGGGCCTTCACTACCGGAAACTGGGTGGACTCGACTCCCGCGATCGGATCGGACGGTACGGTTTACGTCGGCTCATGGGACAATAAGCTTTATGCTCTCGACCCGACGAACGGAAGCAAACTATGGGATTTCAACACGAGCAGCAGCATAACCGCGAGCCCGGCCATCGGCTCGAATGGCAATCTTTATTTCGGATCGAAGGATTACTTTTTCTACGCCCTCGATTCCAGCGGAAACAAACTTTGGGAATACTTCGTTGGTCAACCCGTCTCTTCCTCGGCGGCCCTTGGCCAAGACGGCACGATTTACTTCGGCGATGAAAACGGTACTTTTCACGCAGTCAATCCGGATGGGTCCGAAAAATGGACTTATGTCGCGGAGGACGTCTCGGACACGAACAAATCCATTCTCTCCTCCCCTGCCCTCGATCTTTCAGGAACAATCTATTTTGGAAGCGGCAATGGTTATTGCTACTCGATTGCCGACAACGGCGCCAATGCATCCCTGAATTGGAAAGTTTTGACTGGCGACCGGGTCGACGCATCTCCCGTGCTTGGAACCGGGAACGAAGTCTTTTTCGTTTCCCGCGACGGATACCTCCGGTCCATTGACACGATTACAGGAATCGCGAACTGGGAGACACTGGTCGGAGACGTTTTCTACAGTTCACCGGCCGTCGATTCAAACGGAAGGGTTTACGTCATCTCCTATATTGGTGGAGGAGAAAATCACCTCTTTGCCTACGAAGCCAATGGTTCGAAAGCATGGGACACGAATGGAACCAATCCGCCTTTCACCATTGGGGGCGTTGTCGATTCATCCCTCGCCTTGGATGCCGGCGGCAAACTGTACTTTGGCTCCTTTGACAACAAGCTCTACGCCGTGAACGTGGGATCCGGAATCGCCGACTCGGACTGGCCTCAATTCCAGAAAAACACGGTGCGAACGGGGGCATGGCCAACCCTCACCATCAACGCCGATTCCTTCCCCACTGCCGGAGGAAGCGTCTCGGGGAGCGGTCAATACAACCAAGGGGCTACGGTTAGCCTGCAAGCGACCTCCGCAACCGGTTACGGCTTCAGCCATTGGACATCGGGAAGTTCCACCCTAAGCACTGCCAACCCCTACGAGTTCAACGCATCCGCCGACTTGAGCATCACGGCGAACTTCACCCTTCAATCCCATGCCTTCACGATCTCGGCTGGCACGGGTGGGACGGTTCCCGGAGGAATCTCTCAGTCTTATCCACATGGTTCGGTCGTCTCGATCTCCGCCACCCCGGACACCGGTTACGAGTTTTCCTCGTGGACCGGATCCGGAATCGCGAATCCGAACGCAAAAGACACCAACGTAACCATCACCGGGATCCAAAGCGCCACCGCTTCCTTTGCTCCGATCAACTACACCCTGACTGCCACGGCCGGCACCGGCGGAACGATCAACGCTCTCAACAGCTCCTATCCCTACGACAGCAACGTATCCCTCGTCGCAACTCCGGCTCCCGGATATTCCTTTAGCTCATGGACTCAATCGGGTACTGGGATTGCCGACACCGCAAGCGCATCCACCACGGTGCGCATCGATGGGAATCAGTCCGTGCATGCAACCTTCTCTCCTTTGCCCTACAGCCTGAACCTGACGGCCGGAACCGGAGGCTCCGTGAGCAATAATCCGGCGGGAACTTCCCACGGTTTCGGAAGCCAAGTCTCCATCACCGCCACCCCGGACTCCGGATACTACTTCACCGGATGGACGGGCAATGGAATAACGGACCTCAATGCATCGACCACCACCGTGACCATATCCGGAGACCAAGCAATACAGGCAAGCTTCGCTCAAATTCCAGCCGGGAGCTTCCTTCTGCAACTGAGTTCCAATCCAAACAATTCCGCCGCAGGGTTGATTGGAGGCGGAGTTTATGCAAATGGGCAAACCGCCCAAATTTCGGCCACTCCGATCGCGGGCTTTACTTTTCAAAATTGGACCGGGGGAACCGTTGCCGATGAAAACGCCTCTTCCACTTCCGTAACCATCACTCAAGACTTGAACCTGACCGCCAACTTCCTCGGCGTCAGCCATCAACTTACGACCCGTGCCGGCACGGGAGGAAACGTCAGCGGATCCGGTACTTTCGCGTATGGCACCACAGCCCAGATCACCGCCACGCCTGACTTCGGGTATACCTTTGTCAAATGGGAGGGCAACCTGACCTTCTCCGACCCCTTCTCCGCAACCACTTCCGTCACGATCACGCAAGATGCAAACCTCAGCGCCTCCTTTACGCTCAGCTCGCATACCGTCTCCATCAACGTTACCGGGCAAGGTTTCGTTACAGGGGGAGGCACCTTTCAGCATGGTTCCTCGGCTACCTTGAGTGCGAACGCAATCACAGGACATTTTTTTACCGGTTGGACCGGATCGGGGATCCCGGATTCCAATGAGTCTACGATTACCGTCACCATCACCGGAGATCTCAACGTCACCGCCAGTTTCGAAAAATCACCCGAGAAACTGAATGATACGATCGGGGCGACCGAAGCTATCTCAAGCTGGTACGCCAGCAATTGGCTAGGCTACTTTTATCAGGCGGACAACGGCTGGTGCTATCACTTCAAACTAGGTTGGATTTATCCTACCGTTCAGTCGGACGGATCGATTTGGGCTTGGTCTCCCCAGCTCGAATGGATTTGGATCGATCAAAGCAGCTATTCGAATTTCTTTATCTGGTCCTCGGATGACAACAACTGGCTTTTCTTCGACTTCGATTCCAACGCCGGCCCGCGCATCTACAAATATTTGACCGAAGAATGGTCGTCTTTCGACCGGGATGCGCCGATTGATCCGGTCGATTCGGTTTTCTAACCTGTTTCTAAGCCCCGTCGATCTCGGTCCGGCCGTCCAGAGCACTGCGCAAAGTCACCTCATCGGCAAAAGTCACGTTTCCTCCGCTCGGCAAGCCAAAACCGATTCTCGATACCCGGATCGGCCGATTCCCGATAACCACTTCCTTCAGGTAATGGCAAGTGGCCTCCCCTTCCATGTCGTTCCCCAAGGCCAAAATCACCTCGCGTACTTTGTTGCCTTCGACTTTGGCCCGCAGGCTTTCGATATTAAGCTTCTCGGGCCCCACTCCTCGGATTGGAGACAACTTGCCGTGCAAAACATGATACTTCCCCCGGTAGGCTCCCGAACGCTCCATGGCGAATAGATCGGTTACGCTTTCCAGAACGCAAAGGACCGAGTCGTCTCGCTCGAAGGAAGCGCAGATTTCACATTCGTCCGACTCGCTCAGGTTGCCGCATGACCGGCACGGCCCGATCTCTTCCGTAGCGCAAGCCAAGGAATCAATCAGTTCCCGGACCAAGTCAGTCTTCTCGACAAGCAGGTGCAGGGCGATTCTCTCCGCCGAGCGGTATCCCAAGCCAGGCAACCCCTTGAGAAGCTGAACCAGTTGCTCGTAGCGCGGTGTCAAGAAGCCGTTTTGCTAGAAGAGTCCGGGCATTTGCATGCCTCCCGCAAGTCCGCTCATCGCCTCGTCGTTCCTCTTCTTTGCCTGTTCGGAGGCATCGACGATGGACTGGAGAATGGCTTCGGAGACAAATTCCGCGTCCTCCTTGAGAAACTCCGGATCAAGCTTGAGTTCCTTGAATTCGCCTTGTCCTGAAATTTTAATGGAAACAGCTCCCCCCCCTCCGGAAACTTCGATGATTTCTTCGGACAAAAGAGCCTGAGCCTCTTCCATCTTTTGCTGCATTTTCTGGGCTTGCTTGAGAAGTTTTCCTACGCCTACCATGATCTTTTGTTTTTTGGGTTAATGTTTTGATTTCGTTCAGGCTACCCTAATATCGATTCGTAGCCTTTGACAAAAGAATTATAACGAGGACTCCAAGCCAACTCGCTCTTTATTTTAGCTATGGAGACCTTGCGGTCGGGCGTGCCGCCTTGGTCATTTTCCAGAAAAGGAGTCGCTTCCACGCCAAGTTTGCCGGCCAACCAGGACACAATTTCTTTTCTTGAAAAATGACTGCCGTCCGAAACGTTGAAAATTCCCCCGCGCGAGCCCGGTCCTGCCTCCAGGCAATGGAGAATGGCATCCGCTGCATCCGCGACGTGAATGAGGTTCAAGGTTCGGTTCGCATTGCCTTCGAAAGGTTGTCCGGCCTTGAGTTTTTCCACCATAAGGTGTCGCCCCCGTCCGTAGAGCCCAGCCAACCTCAGAACGTAGCTCCGGTCGACGCCGACTGACGGAGCAAGGCATTTTTCTTCCGCCTCCAAAAGAAGTCGCCCTCTCTCCGATGCGCCTTCGGTGGAAGACTTCTCGTCCACGGACCTGCCTTCCGATTGAGGGTATACGGAAATGCTACTGGTAAAAAGCAACGAGCCTACCTTCCCTCCCGACAACCATCGCCCGATGGAAGCTTGCCCCTCGACGTAAGATTGACGGTAACCGTCCAAGGTTCGACTGGCGGCTCCCACGCAATTCACTACGAAATCCTGAGCCGAATCAAGTTGACCGTGCCATTCGGTTTCCTCGAGTCTGGCCTCGACAACTTGGCTCAATCCTTGGTCGAGCAGTGATCGGGCGGTTTCTGGAGTTCTGGTCAAAGCCGAGACAAGCCATCCTTTCTCCAAGCAGAGTCCGGCCAGAACCTTACCCAAATAGCCACATCCGAAAATCGTTATGCGTTTGCTCACGGGATCAACATATTCAGCATACCTTTGACAGAGTCAAGTTTGCCCGTGCACCAAAGAGGTTCTGCCTTGAACCCTCAAGGCTCAGGAGGTAGACACAAGAGGATGCATATCCTTTTTGTTTGTTGGGGAAACATTTGTCGCTCGCCTTCCGCCGAGGCAACTTTTCGCAAGTTGCTCAAGGAGCGCGGACTTGAGGAAAAGATTACCTGTGATTCCGCCGGAACCATAGGACAACACCACGGCAATCCGCCCGACCCCCGCATGCAAAAAGCCGCCCGAGCCCGCAACCTTCCTCTCGGCGGCACGGCCCGGATGGTGACGGACGAGGACTTTGAGAAATCGTTTCTTCTTCTCACCATGGACGACTTCAACTTCTCGGAACTTTCCTCGCTCGCTCCAAGCCCCGAACTCAAAGCCAAGATCAAGCCCTTTTGCTCCTATGTCTCCAATGGAGTGAAGGAAGTGCCCGACCCCTACTACGGAGGGGCGGCCGGCTTCGAGACCGTACTGGACCTTTTGGAAGACGGATGCTCCAAGCTTTTGGATGAGTTGGAGGGGCATCCCGACCTTCCCTCCTGAAACCTTGGCTTCCCCATCTTCTTTTTCTTCCGTCGCCGAGGCGATCTCAGAGAGAACCGGAACCTCCTTTGTTCCCGCAGAGTCCTCTGCAATCGGGGGAGGCTGCATCAATCAGGCCAATCGGATGACGGGCAAGGACGGGCGAAATTTCTTCGTAAAACAAAACGGCGTGGACTTCCATGATTTCTTCGAAGCGGAAGCCCGGGCTTTACGGGAAATCGAGGCAACCTCCACCGTAGCGGTTCCCGAAGTCATTGTCTTCGGGTTAACCGGAAAGTCTTCCTTTTTGGTCCTTTCCTTTATGGAAGAAGGGTCCGACTCTCCAGCAAGTCAAGCGGAACTCGGAACTCAACTAGCGAGGCTTCACGCAATCGAGCAACCCTACTTCGGTTGGACCAGGGACAACTGCATCGGGGCAACCCCACAACCCAATCCCCGAAGCGACGACTGGGTTTCCTTTTATGCGGATCATCGACTCGCTCACCAGTTTGACTTGGCCCGGAACAAAGGGCAAAGCTTTGCCGACAGTTCCCGGCTTTTGGAAAACCTTCCCTCGTTCTTCGCAGATTACTCCCCACGCCCCGCCCTTCTTCATGGAGACTTGTGGGGCGGCAATGCATCGTGCGACAAGCAAGGCGCCCCCTTTGTCTACGATCCGGCGAGTTATTACGGAGACCGGGAAACAGACATCGCCTTCACCCATATGTTCGGAGGTTTCTCCCATGCCTTCTATGAGGCTTATGACAGAGTTTATCCGCTCGACCCCGGCTTCAAGACCCGCAAGATTCTCTACAACCTTTATCACGAACTCAATCACTTCAACTTGTTCGGAGGGGGCTATGCCTCATCCGCCCAATCCAGCATCCATCAACTTCTGGGTCATCTTTCTTGAAAAACGACATTAAACAAATCCTTTTGAGCGAGGAGGACATTCGAAAGCGCATTGCCGAACTGGGGCTCGAAATCGACCGTCATTACGAGGGCAAGGAAATCCTTATCGTGACCCTCCTCGACGGAGCCATCGTCTTTACCGCCGACTTGATCCGCAACCTAAGCATTCCCTTGAGGCTCGACTGCATGAGGGTATCGAGCTACGGCGACTCGACTGACCCGGAAACCGCTCCCCGGATTCTCAGTTCCCTCAAATCCGACGTTTCGGACAAGCACGTCCTGCTGGTCGACGATATTCTGGACACGGGCAACACAATGAAACGGGTTCATGAGGAGGTACTCGCCCAAAAACCCGCCTCCGTTCACTCGTGCGTGTTCCTGGACAAACCGGACCGGAGAGAAAACGACTTCAGATCCGATTGGACCGGATTCTCCATCCCGGACGAGTTCGTGGTGGGATATGGCTTGGATTATGCCGGACGCTTTCGGCAACTTCCCTACGTCGGGACGCTCAAGCCATCCGTCTACGAAAACCCTTGAGTCCCGCTTCCGGATTCATTCGCCGGAAAGGGTCGGATCTCCAAGCTAGGAGGATGCATTGGAAATGGATTTTCTCAGTCCGTGCAAGCTCAGGATCAACGCACCTCCCGCAAAAGCCGCAATCAGACAAAGCCACCACTCGTTGCCGGAAAAATCGGGCATCGTATTCTCAAAAGTGATCGCAATGGACTCTCCGTTGGGTTTTTGAAGGAAGGTGAGTTCGTTTTTGAAGGGCCATATTTTGCGCAATGAACCAATCATAAAGCCCACCAACAACCCGACCGTAATTTGATAGTGCCGGGCGAGCAACCAGCTTAGAAC
>JAYOII010000031.1:7192-7649 GCA_038118685.1 Opitutia bacterium | reverse complement strand
ACCATGGTCAGGGTGAAGAATTCCAGTTCCTTGATTGCGTTGATGACGTAAGCGTATTGGCCCAGGACAAGAAGGATGAAGGAACCGGAAATACCCGGCAGAATCATGGCCGTAATCGCAACCATACCGGATAAGAAAAGAACCATGGGAGTATGACCGCTTTCGCTCGGAGGCAACCCGACCAACCACCAAGCGAAGATACTTCCGATCAAGACGGAAGCAAAAACGCCCGGCTTCGGCTTCAAGCCTTTCAGCACCAGCAAAATGCTCGCTCCAACCAAGCCAAAGAACATCGACATAAGATAGGTCTCATGATGTTCAAGAGCCCAACTGATCAAGTGAACCAGGGATGCGATGGCCAAGACTATGCCCCCGCCCAGAAAGCCAATGAATTTCCAGGGAAGATAATCGAGCGCTTCTTTGAACTGAAGTTTGCAGACCATCCGCAGAAACTTCA
>JAYOII010000031.1:0-7182 GCA_038118685.1 Opitutia bacterium | reverse complement strand
CAATTTGATCGTCTTCAGAAGCTCTTCGTAAATTCCCATTATGAAGGCGATCGTGCCTCCGGAAACACCTGGAACGACGTCGGCGCTCCCCATTAAAAAACCAGTCAAAAACAAGTAACCGCATTCTTTGATTCCACGTTTCTCACTCATAAGAAGACAAAGGTCCGAATCATTGCAGAATTTTGTTCAAGGGCTTGACTCCCCTCACTTGATCTCGATTTCCAGGCGACGGTTCTTGTCGATTTCTCCCCCCGCCTTGTCCTGGTAATAGTATCGGTAATGCTGGAAAGGAAAGACCCCCGAGTAGCTGCCCACTTGCATGGAAGAGTTGCGCATGGACTTGGGCGCCACCGTCATTTCCCTTCGTCCCAAGAGCTTCCCCGAAGTCACCGCCGACTCGATCCCCCTTGAGAAAGTGAACTTTTTCTTCAGGTCGACCCACTTCTCAAGGTACGGTATGGTTTCCTTGGCCCGGGAACTGGAGACCACCTCGATGGAGGTGTCGTCCACGATGGGCTCCCATTCGGCCAAGCCATCGCCTTCCTTGATCGGCATGGATTCCGGAACAGACAACCTCAGGGCCAGCACCGTAGGATGCTCTACGCTCGATGGATCGTCCGCCTTCCCCCAAATCGCAATGCGACGAGAACCGGCCTCACACCCGATCTCCAGAGTAACTCCGTCCTCAAGCTCGGCCTTCAGCTTGAGTCGGCCAAGTTTCTCCGAAGGCTCGGGCGGGCTCTCGAAGCCGGTGATCTTGCGGTAGTGATAATGATGGTCGCCCCTGGACGTATGGTAGGCATAAACCGATCCTTTGGGATGCGGTTTCGAATAATAGCCATGATTGAAGTTGAGGACGAGCGGGCGACCCTGCAGAAGATTCTCACTTCCCTCTTTGAGGTAGAGGTGAAACTCCCCGCTTCCATGCAGGCCGACGTCATGAGTGGAGGTCTCGAGCACCGAATGGTAACTCGCCCACTTGCCCGAACCCAGCGTGGGCAAAACGAATTTGCCACCCGAACCAACCGGCTTCACAGGCGAGGGAGGCGGAGAAGGCTCGACCCCGGAGGAAAAAGGGGCCTTTGCGGGTGACGGAGACACGGGGGCGGGAGGCGCGGAAAGCTTGCGGGCCAAGGCTTGCGACTCCTCGCTTAGGTCGGACAACTTGAGTACGAAATTCCGGCCGTTCAAGAAGATTGTCACCGTGGAATCGTCCCCGCTGATGAACTTCGCCTTGATCGTCCGTCCTCCCTTGTTCGTCCATTCGTGGATTTCCACCTGACCGAAGGAAGGACCGGCAAAGAAGGAGGTCAAAAGAAGGAGGGGCAACTGCATCATGGATTTCATGGGAGTCCAATCTGAAAGGCTTTTGCCCTTACGTCAAACTTCCGCAGTGAGAGATCCGGCTAGCTCGGACCCAACCCAGTGTCGGCTCGGGAAAAACAACTCCGGCAAAGGGAAACGTAACGTTCGTTTCCACCGATCTCGATTTGCTGGCCCTCGGTTTCCATCTTACCCGTTGAATCAACCCGAGCATTCATGGTGGCTTTTTTGCCGCAATGACAGATTGCCTTGATCTCCTTGATTTCATCCGCCCAAGCCATCAGGTATCTGCTGCCCTCGAAGGTCTCCCCCAAAAAATCCGTCCGTATGCCGTAGGTCAGGACAGGGACGTTTTGTTCGTCCACAACCTTGGTCAATTGATCGACTTGGGCTTTGCTTAGAAATTGGGCCTCGTCGATCAAAACGCAATAAACGGGTCTCTCGTTCAGTTCGCGCGTCACGAGATCCAAGAGGTCATCCTCCGAATCAAAGACCAAGGCGCCGTGATCGATCCCTATTCTCGAGCATATTTTCCCCACCCCATCCCGGTCGTCGAGCTTGGCCGTAAAGAGCATGGTGGACATTCCGCGCTCGCCATAATTGTGGTTCGCCTGAAGCAAGGCAGTGGATTTGCCTGCGTTCATCGAGGAATAGTGAAAATACAGTTTGGCCATGATCGGGTCTCAGACCATTCACCCGATTGGATGAGATTTCAAGCCTCTTCGGTATCGAGGCGTTCCATGTACTCGGTGACGTTGCAGGTAAGCATCCGGGTCTTGTCGGGGGAAACTTCCAACACCTTGGTCACCACCCCGTCGAGAAAGAAACGATCATGGCTCACGATGATGGCCGCTCCATCGAATAGGTTGAGGGCTTCCTGCAAAACCTCCTTGCTCCGGATGTCCAAGTGGTTGGTCGGTTCGTCCATTATGAGGAAGTTGCAAGGCTTCATCAGCAACTTGGCCAAGGCCACGCGGTTCCTTTCTCCACCCGAGAGAACGGAAGTCTTCTTGAACACGTCGTTTCCACTGAAAAGCAAGGCTCCGAGGGCAGCCCTTGGGTTGGCCTCCGGGTTATCATGCAAGACCTCCTCGACCTCCGTCAGGACGTCGTTTTCGGGATTCAATTCCTCGGCTTGATGCTGAGCGAAGTAACCGATCACCGTATTGACCCCGACGTCCCGCGTTCCCTCTTGAAAGGGTTCGACTCCCGCCAAGATTCGTACCAAGGTCGATTTCCCGGCCCCATTCACACCGACTACGGCGATTCGGTCCCCCTTCTCAATTCTCAAGTCAAGACCCGTGAAGACCTCGAGCTCGTCGTACGATTTCCGGAGGTTCTCGATCTCGACGACCTTTTGGCTGGCCGGAGGGGAAGGAGGAAAACGAAAGTAAATCTTTTTTTCCTCCGCCTCGACCTTCACGATTTCCATCTTCTCCAAGGCCTTGATTCGGCTTTGCACCATGGCCGCTTTCTTAACGTTGGAGCGGAAGCGGTTGATGAATTCTTTTTCTTTTTGGATCTCTTTTTTCTGGTTCACGGCGGCCTTGCGCTGCCTCTCGATTCTCGCGGCGCTTTCCTTGAGGTAGAATCCGTAGTTTCCCTTGTAGCTGTTCAAGGCCCCCATCTTCAGCTCCAGCGTGCGCTCGGTCACCGACTCCAAAAAGGCCCGGTCGTGAGAAATCACCAGAATCGCTCCCTGGTAGCCCTTCAAGTAATTTTCCAACCAGTGCTGAGAAACGACGTCCAAGTGGTTGGTCGGCTCGTCGAGGATCAGCAACGAGGGGTTTTGCAGGAGCAATTTGCCAAGGGCGATCCGCATTTGCCAGCCTCCGGAAAACTCTTCCAACTGACGATCCATGTCGGCAATCGAGAAGCCCATTCCCATCATGATCTTCTCGATCCGGGCATTCATCTTTTCGGGCTCAAAGGAGGCGAGTTGCTCCTCCCAAGCCCCCATGAGATCGATCAAGTCGTAAAACTCCTCGGTATCCGGCTCCATCTCGCCGAGCTTGACCTCGGCTTCGTCGAGCTTTTCACGCAAGGAACGCACGTCGGCAAAGGCCTTCCCCGCTTCTTCGCGCAAGGAATGCCCGGAGGCCGAAATCCCGTCCTGAGGCAAATAGCCCACGGTTGCGTAATCGGGCTTCTCGATCATTCCGCTATCCGGACTCTCCTCCCCCATGAGCATACGGAGCATGGTCGTTTTGCCCGAACCATTCGACCCGACCAAGGCAATGCGGTCCCTTGGTCCGATGGTCTCCGATATCTCTTCGAATATCTTCTTGTGCCCGTAGGCCAAGCTTACCTCCTTGATGAAAATCATGACGAGCTATAAAATTCTTTGCGGGCAAAACGGCAACATCATTACTTTTTCTTTTTCTCGTTTTTTTCCAAGCAATCAACCCAAGGATTTGCCCACCGGCTTGCACAACCCGAGAAACACGGGCAACACCGAGACGAATCCCGCGACCCCCAGAATGCCAAGCAAAACAGGCTGATCCGAAAGCAGGTACGGGTTAAGGCGCCCCAAAGCGGCCAATTCGGAATCGAAGCCCGCCAGGGCAAAAACAAATTCATGAATCAACTTGGCCAACTCCACGGCGCAACAAAAAGCCAGCCCAAGCAACAAAAGGCTTTCCACCAGATAGCGGGCAGCCAGATGAAGGGAACTCAAGCCAAAGCTCTTGAACAAGGCCGTGGCGAAAATATTTTGCCGGTACTCGAAGACCGCGATCGACCCAAAGATCAAAACGACGAGCATACCGACGAAGACTCCCCCGAAAGCTTGGGCCCGTGTTCTCGCTTCCCTTAAATCCTTTAATTCTCCGACCCATTGGACGGGACTCGTCAAGTTGTATCGCTCAAAACCTTCCGCTTCAAGAAGAGCTTCCATGGATTCGATGACCCCCTCCAACTTTCCGGGTTCGTCCGACAGGTAAAAAAGGGATTCCTGCATGTCCTTCAGTCCAATCGCATGAATTTTGGACTTTGGAATGAAAAGTACGGGCTTGCTCAAAGTGACGAACCTCAAAACAGCCGGGGGATAAACCACGACCGAGTCAAAAAAGTTGTCTTTGAGCCGCACCCGCTCGATCAAAGACACGGGATAACCGTGAGCCAAAAGAATCACGTCGTTTTGCAAATGATCGAACCCTTCGATCATTTCGGACAAAGCCGGCAAGGCATCCTCTCCGTACACGACGACCCTCACTTTTTCTCCGTTCGAAAGCTCGGCCAAGGAAAACAAGAATGAAAAAGGAAAATAAAGCCCATCCTCGGCCAGAGGCTCGAACAAGGTACTTAGTTCAGGCCTAAACGCTCCGTTTGCGGAAGCGGAAGTTCGCAAAATCATCGAATTGATACCGAAACTCTCGATTTTCTTTTCGATCGCCCGCTCGGCAAGAATGAAGCCGGCTTGCATCAACAAAAACAAAAGACACAAGGAGACGGCGATCGACACACGGGCCAAAACCGCCCCGGGCGTTTCAAGCCACCTCTTCGAAATGTCCTTCGACAGGTAAACGAAGATTAAAATCAATGATCTCATCAGCAATTTCCTCGAGCCTATGATCATGACTGGATACGATGCAGGTACAACCCGCGGGCAATTCGTCGGACAGGATGCTCTTGATCGCCTCGGTATTCGAATCATCCAAACCGGAGGTCGGTTCATCCAGAAGCAAAATGGGCGGGTTCTTCATCAGAGCCCGGGCGACCGCCGCCCGTTGTTGTTGTCCGCCCGATAGATTGGTGGGTTTTTTTCTCTTCAACTCGGACAGACCCAAGCGGCCGAAAAGGAAATCTCTTCTTTCTCTTGTTTCTTTTCCGGACATGCCGGCCAAGGAAGCGACTAAATTCAAGTTACTCGACAAGTTGGCCAACGGCAACAAATTCAATTGCTGAAAAACAAAGCCCAGTCCTTCCCGTTGAAACTTTTTGGTCGGCTTTTTCCACGGGAGGGGTAACTCAACCCTTCCTCGTTTGGGACGCAGGTACCCCGCAATCAGCTTGAGCAAAGTCGATTTACCGCATCCCGAATACCCTTTGATCAAGTTAATCCCGGGTGAAAAGTCATGAGAGAACTCATCAAAAACAAGTTCCTTACCATAGGCAAATCTCAGCTTAACGCAAGAAACGGTTTTCGATTCCGAACGGGGGGTTGAGCTCGCTTTGTCCCGAACCATTTCGAACTTCCAATTTACCTGGTCGATTTCCCGACCGCCAAGGAGTTCAATCCAACGTGAACCAATTCATGCCCCGGAAACAAAAACTTCACCAAACCGCTCCAGCCTTCCGTACGAAAGACCTCCGGAGCCAAGGAAACCAGAAGGAACTTGGGAACAATCCGGACGGGAGTCTTCATCGAGTAGTAAAGAGCTCCGTCCACTTGCCCCCCCAGCAGGTTTAGCAAAGCCCCTCTGAGCTCAGGAGGAAACTCGAAAGAATAGATCATTTGCTCTCCGTTTGCCCCATCTTTTTTAAAACTCTTCGAATACTTGCCCACGGCAAAACCGGAGGCGGTTTCCACCTGCAACTCGACGCGGTTTTTGTCCAGCAACCTGAGACGGGAATCCGCCATGAAGGCTTGTCCATGAATTTTCTGCAAGTCGCGTACCAAGGCGACCTCCATTCCTCTTTGAATAAAGTTTCTTTCCCCCTCCACGTAGGGAAAGAGAAACTCGACCTGACCGGCAAATGGCATGGTCAAGTAGGCCTCCTTCATTCTCATCTCGAACTGAAGTTTCCGCACTTCGAATTTTTTCCTCAATTCTCCGAGTTCGAGGGTTTCCTTACGATCGGAATTCATGAAAGACAAGATTTCGGTCAACCGCATCTCGTCTTTTTCTCTTTTGAGAATGTAAAGCAACAAGTTCTCACCCTTCATTTTGTCGGCATCGAAACTTCCCTTGAACAAGTCCGCGTATTTACTCGGGTCACGAACCATTTGCTCCGCCATCATACGTTCGGATTTGACCTTCGTGAGCTGAGATTCGAGTTGTTCGATTTGCGATTTACGCTGCAAGTGCCACTGGGGAATCTCTTTTTCGTCCAGAAGAACCTCGCTGATGTCCATCAATTCTTGGTCCAACTTCAACCGTTCCGCGTCAATCCCCGCCAAACGACGTCCGGCCTCGTACTTCTCGGTTTTGACGGGCACGTACATCTCAATCTCACCCGAGGCTCCTGCCTTCAGGGTGTATTCCCTGAAAGGAGTGACCATCACGGGCAACTTGCCTACGAGAATTCTGCTTTGTTCCCGGAAAGCGTTGAGGTTGATTTTGGGCGCCTTCTCCGAGGACGCGGGGCTACCCTGCCCACAAACCAATGAACAACCGAGCAGGAACAAAAGACATGCCGCAGTAGGCGCAGCCCAAGATCCGATGGATCGAGGATGCATCAAACTCTCTGACTCAGGGGGTTTCACTTTCGCCATTTATCATCATCAAGGAGCCAAAAGCCACCCTCAATTCTCGCTTTCTTCAATTGCAAACTAGAAAGACGTTCAAGCAGCACGAATCTTTTCTCCAAATAGATTCTCATTTCATTCAAATCAGAACTTCGTGGTTGAGCGTCCAATGAGTTCAAACGCAAGTTTGCCAATTCGAGCTCACTCACAACCAAAGAAAGCTCCTCCTGGGCGAGAATGGCCTTTTGAATTTGGGCCCGGATTTCCTCGTGCATGAACCGGTTTTGGAATTCGATCTCCCTTCTTATGTCCTTTAGCTGGCGGCTTCGTCGCAAATTGGTGTCAAAAGAAACGCTGCCCCCCACCCGCACGAGCAATTCGTC
The DNA here is from genome assembly GCA_038118685.1 of Opitutia bacterium. Classification (GTDB taxonomy): domain Bacteria; phylum Verrucomicrobiota; class Verrucomicrobiia; order Opitutales; family Seribacteraceae; genus Seribacter. The sequence continues at coordinate 66 of JAYOII010000031.1, read as the reverse complement.
CACCGAAAAACCGGTCGCTGTTTTATTTCTGACCCGAAACAAAGGGGGGGAACACAAACCGAGAGT
>JAYOII010000030.1:0-15597 GCA_038118685.1 Opitutia bacterium | reverse complement strand
CGTCTATCCCACGCTGGTCCAGCTTTGCGGGTTGAAGGCCCCGTCCGGGCTCGAAGGAATAAGCCTGACGCCCCTGATGGAAAAGCCCGGGCGCAAGTGGAAAAGCGCCGCGTTCACCCAGTATCCCCGTTCGTGGAAGTCCCACCGGCATCGCGGACCTGGCGACGTCATGGGCTATGCCGTCCGGACGGATACCCACCGCTACGTCGAGTGGCGCGAGGGGATGGACGGCAAGGTTTTGCATCGCGAACTCTATGACCACCGGCAGGATCCTCGGGAAATGAAAAACGTCGCCGGACTCAAGAAGAACGCACAGAGCCTAGCCAAGTTGGCCGAAGTTCTCGCCAACGGTTGGCGGGGAGCGCTTCCCCCTGATTCGACAAAGCCATGAAGAACTTCCTCCTCTTTCTCGTGTTTGCTCTCAGGGCGTTCCTTCACGCGGAGAAAGAACCCAAACCGAACGTTCTCTTCATTGCCATCGACGATATGAACGACGGTATCACCCTTTTTGGAAAAGACAGGCCATTCAAGACCCCGAACCTGGAAAAACTGGCCAAACGGGGGGTGTTCTTTTCGAAGGCTTACTGCTCCTCCCCTGCCTGCAACCCTTCGCGGACATCCGTCCTCACGGGCAAGCGACCCCACCTAAGCGGAGTATATGGCAACAAGACGAACTGGAGAAAGGCCTGCCGGGAAATTGCTACCTTGCCCGAGTATTTCCGCAAGCACGGCTACCAGGCCGAGGGTTACGGCAAGGTATACCACCATCATGGGAACGGTGCGTTCAATGACCCGGAGGCTTGGGACAAGTTCCGCAAGATGGATGCTCAATTTATGCCGGCTTCCAAGCTGAACGGGGCCAAGAGGTATGGTTCGCGAAACACCGATTGGGGGCCTTGGCCGAAGGATGAACAGGAGACCGATACGATCGATTTCAAATCGGTGAGCTATGCCGAGGAGGCGCTGGCCCGCAAACAAGACAAGCCCTTCTTTTTGGCCTGCGGAATCTTCAAGCCTCATTCCCCCTTTTTTGCTCCGCCCAAGTATCATGCCCTCTATGACGGGGGTGTCGATATGCCCGTTCTCAAGAAGGACGATTGGGAAGATTTGCCTGCGGGAGCAGACAAGTTGATGAAGGCAAAGAAGTGGTTTTGGACGGGGATGGAGAGCCTCGAAAGCAAGCAACCGGGTTCCTACCGTAAATTCGTCCAAGCCTACGCCGCGTGCTGCACCTTCGCCGATGCCTCGGTCGGTCGGCTGATCAAGGCCTTGGACCGGAGCGGGCAGGCGGGAAACACGATCATCGTGGTGTGGTCGGATCATGGGTTTCATCTCGGCGAGAAGGAGCATATCGAGAAGTTCGCTCTTTGGGAAAAGGCCAACCACGTGCCTTTGATCATTGTCGATCCGAGGAAGCCGAAGAGCGGGGGCAAAGTTTGTCCCAGTCCGGTTGATCTGACCTGCCTCTATCCGACCTTGCTAGACTTATGCGGGTTGCCTGCCAATCCCGCCAATGACGGGCTCAGCGTCGCGAGGCAAGTGAGCGATCCGGACCGGGCAATCGGAACACCGGCCCTCATGACCTACGGGTTCGGCAACCATGCGGTCCGGACGCAGCGCTGGCGCTATATTCGTTATGCGGATGGAACCGAAGAGCTTTACGATCACAAGAACGACCCCAACGAATGGAACAACTTGGCGGGTGAAAAACAATACAAGAAAATCCTTGAAGAGCATGCCGAATGGATGCCGAAAACAAATGCCAAGCCTTTCGAGAACCTAAAGTAACTGACTCAAAGGCTTTAAAAAGGTTCCGCTCTGTGAATTGATGTTTTTTCGTGACCCCTCGGTCCATTCCCTTTTCAATGATCCCTTCGTCCTTTAACCCACAACTTGATCCATGAAACCGATTCCCTTCCTGTTCTGCCTGAGTGCCTTACTTTTTCTTTTTCTTCAAGCCAACGCCCGCAAGCCTAACTTCGTTTACGTCATGGTCGACGATGCGGGGTATGGGGATTTTTCCTGCTTCGGGCAAAAAAAGTTCAAGACCCCGAGCGTGGACCGCATGGCCAAGGAGGGCATGAAGTTGACCGACTTCTATTCGTCCAGCACGGTGTGCGCGCCCTCCCGGTGCAGCCTGATGACGGGCATGCATACCGGACACGCCTTGGTGAGGGGAAACAAAGAAATTCAACCGGAAGGGCAGAGCCCCTTGGCCGACAGCGCCCAAACCATCCCCGAAGTCCTCAAAAAAGCGGGATACGTTTCGGGGATGTTCGGAAAGTGGGGTTTGGGGGCCCCGGGCTCGGAAGGGGATCCGATGAACCAGGGCTTCGATCGTTTCTACGGTTTGAATTGCCAGCGGCAATCCCACAACTTCTACCCCACTCACCTTTGGAGCGACCGCAACAAGGTGCAACTCGACCGCAAGCATTACTCTCATACCTTGATTGCCGACGAGTGCCTCAAGTTCATCCGGGCGAACAAGGACAAGCCCTTCTTTTGCTACGTCCCCTTTACCATCCCTCATGCCGCCATGCAGGCTCCCGAGGAGCGGGTCGCTCCCTGGCGCAAGAAATTTCCCGAGTTCGAAGAGGTCACCGGGAGATACGGCGGGTCGGTCATCAAGAATCCCGTGGCCGCCTTCGCCGCCATGATGACCCTTATGGACGAGGACGTGGGGCGGATCCTCGACTTGCTCGAGGAATTGGAAATCGAGGACGATACTTTGGTCATTTTCACCTCGGACAACGGCCCCCACAAGGAGGGTGGGCACAAGCCGGACTTCTTTGACAGCAACGGCCCGCTCAAGGGCTACAAGCGGGATCTGTACGAGGGGGGGATCCGGGTGGCGACCACTGCCTGGTGGCCGGGCAAGATCAAGCCTGGTTCGAGCAGCGCTCACGTGGCGGCGGGGTGGGATCTTTTGCCCACCCTGTGCGAACTGGCCGGGATGGACAAACCCAAGGGAATCGACGGCGTATCCTTCGCCCCGACCTTGCTCGGCCAACCCAAGAAACAGGAAAAGAGGGAGTATCTTTATTGGGAATTTCACGAGCGGGGAGGCAAGCAGGCCGTCCGCATGGGCAAATGGAAGGGCATCCGCCTGAACGTCCGCAAGAACAAGGATGCCCCGATCGAGTTGTACGACTTGTCCAAGGACATCGGGGAGGAAAAGAACCTCGCCGACAAGCGTCCCGACCTGGTCAAGAAGATGGCCCAAGCGATGGCCGATTCCCATACCGCCAACCCGAACTTCCGCTTTCTTCCGGGGGAATGAAAATTGTAAAGACCCGTTTTTTTTGGCTCTTGCTGGGCCTTTTCTTCGGGTCTTTTTCAATCGGGGCCGAGCAGCCCAAGAACGTCATTCTCTTCTTGGTGGATGATTTGGGCTGGATGGATCTTTCCTGCCAAGGAAGCAAGTTTTACAAAACACCGAACATAGACAGGCTTGCTTCTACGGGGGTTCGTTTCACGAATGCCTATTCGGCTTGCGTGGTCTGTTCGCCCACCCGGGCCGCCCTGCTGACCGGCAAGTACCCGGCGCGCTTGATGCTGACTCAATGGTTGCCCGACGGACGATGGAACCCCAAGGGTCACAAGATGAGGACCGGTCGTTTTCTGCGTTCTCTTCCTTTGGAAGAAAGAACCTTGGCGGAGAATTTGCGGGAGGAAGGATATGCGACTTTTCATGCCGGCAAATGGCACCTTGGCGGGGCTCCTTTCTCCCTGCCCGAACACCACGGGTTCGACCATAACCTGGGCGGGGACGATCACGGGGCTCCCGGGAGCTTTTTTCATCCTTTCAAGGGAACCTGGGGCATCCCCACGACCAAGCTAAGGGTAAGCAAGCAGGCCTTTGCCGGCGGCGCGAAGGGCGATTACCTGACCGACGTCTTGGCCGAGGGAACGGTCAAACTGATCAAGGAGAATGGAAAGAAGAAACCTTTTTTTCTCTATTTCCCTTTTTACGCCGTGCACACTCCTCTGCAGGGAAAGAAGGAAAAGATCGAGCGCTACAAGCAGGTTCCCAAGGAGAAACGCCAAGGCAACCCCGTCTACGCCGCCATGGTCGAGAGCGTGGATGATGCGGTGGGCAAGGTCATGGGAGCGGTACGCGAACTGGGCATGGAAAAGAATACCTTGGTTCTCTTCACCTCGGACAACGGAGGCTTTGCCCGGGCGACCGACCATGCCCCTCTGCGGGCCAACAAGGGCTCGCCCTACGAGGGAGGGATTCGCGTCCCTCTCATTATCACCGGAGCCGGAGTGGAAAGGAAGGGGGCGACCTGCGAGGTGCCGGCCACCAGCAGTGATCTTTATCCGACCATTCTCGAGATGGCGGGCTTGCCCATGAGGCCTCATCAGCATTTGGACGGCCGAAGCCTTGCGGGTGCCCTGAAAGGGAAGGGCGTCCTTGAGGGAAAGCCAATCTTTTGGCATTACCCGCATTATAATCAGCATCCCCAGAGCGCTCCTCATTCCGTGATCCGGAGCGGTTCCTGGAAATTGATGGAGTTTTTGGAGACCGGCAAAATCGAACTGTACGACCTCGCCGAGGACCTGGGCGAGAGCAAGGATCTTTCCCAAGCCAAACCCAAAATCACCAAGCAATTGCTCGCCCGTCTCCATGCCTGGAAGAAAGAGGTCCGGGCCGAGCCCATGCTTCCCAACCCCCTTGTCCAAGAAAGCAAAGTAAAGAACTGAACCTTCACGATCCAACCATGAAACCAGCCCATCCCGCCTTCTCTTTTCCGATTTTTTTGTTTGTCTCGCTTTCCCTCTCCGTCCTGCAAGCGAAGACCGTATTCAAGGCGGGTGAGGATGGGTACCCGATTTACAGGATTCCCGCCGTGGTCAAAGCGGCCAATGGGAATCTGCTCGCTTTTTGCGAGGCTCGGCAAGGAGGAGATGAAAGCGAGATCGATTTGGTTCTCAAGCGGTCCGAGGATGGAGGCAAATCCTGGGGTGCTCTGCAGGTCGTTCAGGAAAGTTCCGATTTCGTAAAGATTCTCGGTGGACGGAACAAGGATATCACGATCGGCAACCCGGCTCCGGTGGTCGACTTGCTCGTTCCCGATCATCCGGGAAGAATCTGGTTGCCTTTTACCTTGGAGAACGACCGGGTCTTCGTTGTTTCGAGCGATGATCACGGAGTCACTTGGTCGGACCGGCGCGAAATCACCAAGAGCGTGAAGAAGAAGGACTGGGGTTGGTACGCGACCGGTCCGGTTCATTCCATCCAGCTCCAACGAGGCAAGCACCGGGGTCGCTTGGTCATTCCCTGCGATCACCGGGTCGGCAAGTTTGATTGGGCGGATCACGGACCCCTCGGAGCCCATGCCGTGATCAGCGACGATCATGGCAAGACCTGGAAACTCGGGGCAGTGGACGATAGCTATGACGATGGCTTGAATGCCAACGAGACCACGGTGGTCGAACTGGAGGACGGAACCCTTTACTTCAATACCCGTGACCAGAATGGCGAGGCGAAAGGAACCCGGGGCGTGGCCCTGAGCAAGGACGGCGGGGAAAGCTTTCAATCGGGCAGTCCGGAGTGGAAGGGTTTCCGTCCCGTTGCGGGGGTGCTCGATCCTCCCGTCGTTCAATGCGCCGTCCTAAGCGCCGGCAAGGGATTGATCGTTTTTTCCGGCCCCGATGAGAACGGGCCGACGGGGAAGGGCAGGAGTGACCTGAGGCTACGTTATTCCACCGATCAGACCAAGAGTTGGAAGGACGGACCTTTGATTCACGTTGGCCCCGCCGCCTACAGCGACCTGGTTCTGGTAAGCGAAGGAATCATAGGAGTTCTCTTCGAAGCCGGGGACAAGGGACAGAAAAACAGTTACCAACGAATTGAGTTCAAGACCCTTCCGGTCAAGGAGATCATCGGATCGAAATGAACCGGGTCTTCCCTCTCCTTTTTGCGGCCCTGCTTTTCCTTGGCAAAGTTACGACGGGGGAAGCACCGATTATATGGGAAAAAGGGCCGCCGATCCCGGATGCGCATGGGTTTGCCAGTCCGTTCGCGGGGGTTTCCGCGGGCACTCTCGTGGTGGCAGGCGGAGCGAATTTCCCGGAGTCTTATCCGTGGGAGGGTGGTTCGAAGGTTTGGCACGACCGGATCTTTCTTCTGCCCGAAGGGGCCGGGGAATGGACGGTTTCCAACGCTAGGTTGCCCAAGGCCTTGGCCTATGGGGTTTCGGTCAGCCTGCCCGATCAAAAAAATTCCATCGTCATGCTGGGGGGGAGTGATGGGCAAAACAAGCCTGTGGCAGACGTCACCATGCTTACGCTCAAGCTCGTGGACGCACGACCGGAGGTCCTTCTGCAACCCCTTCCTTCCTTGCCCGTTGCTCTCGCTGAATCAAGCGGGTTGGCGATGGACGACAAGATATACCTGTTCTCCGGAAGATCGATCGGGGGAACGGTCCGCAAGGCATTCCGGTTGGATTTCGGGCGTTCTCCACTCAAGTGGGAGGAACTGCCCTGGCCCGAAGGAGCCCGGGGAAGGATGCACTCGGTGGCCGGTTCGCATGAGGGGAAACTTTTTCTTTTCGGGGGTAGGGATTATCAATCGGATTCGGAACTCGAACATCCCGAGGACCGTTTGGAGGCGGAAAAACTTGATTTTCTTCGTGACTGTTACCGCTTTGATCCGGATGCGGGCAAGTGGTCCCGGATTACCGATCTTCCGCAAGGTTCCTCGGCCGCTCCCTACCGGGCAATCCCATCCGGGAGTTCGCACTTGTTGATACTCGGAGGGGTGAGCGCGCCTTACGTCGAGGAGCAGTTGAAAGCCCGCCCCGAGATCAACGGTCAAGGGCATGAGCACCCCGGTTTCCCACGGACGGTGCTTGCCTATCACGTCATTACGGACACTTGGGTCGAGGCCGGCGCGCTCCCTCCTGAAATGGAGGTTCCCGTAACGGTTCCGGTCGTGTTTATGCCAAACGGAGAGTACGTCGTTGCTTCGGGCGAGAAACAGCCCGGTGTCCGGACCACCCAGGTTTTTTCGGGAACGATCGCCCGCTCGTCCTCCTCCTTCGGTTTGATCAACTGGTTGGTGGTCGGGCTCTACCTTCTCTTGATGGTGTCCATCGGATATTTCTTCATGAAGAGGGAGGCCGCTTCCTCGACCGACGCCTATTTCCGGGGAGGCAAACGAATTCCCTGGTGGGTGGCCGGTCTGTCGATCTTCGCAACCATGCTCTCGGCGATTACCTTCATGGCCATTCCCGCCAAGGCCTACGCCGGCAATATGAATTCCTGGATAGGAATGTGGCCGATGGCGCTTATCCTTCCCCTGGTCGTCTATTGTTACCTGCCTTTCTTCCGCAAGCTCAACGTGACTTCCGCTTATGAATTTCTCGAGCAACGGTTCAACTTGGCCTCCCGGTTGATTGCGAGCGCCTTGTTCATGCTTTTTCACGTCGGGCGGGTCGCGATCGTTCTTTACCTTCCTGCCTTGGCTTTGTCCAGCGTGACGGATATCGATATCTACCTGGCGATTCTTTCCATTGGGATTCTTTGCATCGCGTATACCGTAATGGGCGGATTGGAGGCGGTGGTCTGGACGGATGCGATCCAGGCAATCGTATTGCTCGGGGGAGCCCTGCTTTGCATCCTCGTGATCGTTTTCCAAATGGAGGGGGGATTGGGTGAGATTATCGAGGTGACTCAATCCGATTCCAAACTTCTGACCGCGGAGTGGGGAACCTTGGATTTCGGTTCCTCCACCAATTCGGCGTGGGTCATTTTGCTGGGCTTCGCCTTTGCTTCCCTGCCTTCCTACACCGCCGGTCAGGACGTCGTGCAGCGCTACGTCTCCACCCCCACGGAAAAAGAAGCGGCTCGGTCCCTATGGCTGAACATGCCCATGACCATTCTCGGTTCCCTCCTTTTCTTCAGCCTGGGCGTTGCCCTTTACGCCTTCTACCAAACCCAACCTGCCTTGCTTGACCCGGCCATGGAGCGAAACGATGGAATCCTGCCGTTCTTCATCCTTCAAAACCTGCCCGTAGGGGTTGCCGGGTTGATTGTGGCAGGAATTTTCGCCGCCGCCCAGTCGACCATTTCCAGTTCGCTCAATTCGGTTGCCACCGCTTACGTGACCGATTTTTACGGACGCGTTCTCAAACCCGACTCTTCGGACAAACGAAGACTGAAGGTTGCCCAAGGCGTGGTTTTGATTCTCGGTGCCGTTGGAATCTCGGTGGCCGCCCTCATCGCCTATACGGGGATGAAGTCGGCTTTTGATTCTTACAATACCTTCATCGGGATGGCTCTCGGTCCGGTGGGAGGAATCTTTTTTCTGGGTGTGTTCACCAAGCGCCCGGATGGGCACAGTGGCCTGATCGGCGCCCTGGTCGGGTTCCTCGCCGTGCTGGCGATCCACTTCGCCCGTTCGTCCGGTTCCATCGACCTGTGGCCCGTGCTCAACGGGTTGATCAGTTTTTGCGTGACGGTGTTGGTGGGTGGGTTGGTCGGCGTTTTTGTCAGGCCGACCCATTGAAGCCAAATCCGTTCATGACGTTTTTTTGACGTTCCTTTTACTGTGGTCTGACGACGTTTCGGGTCCTTTGTGGTTTACTATGGTTTCTCTGAAATCAGTAACCATTCAAACGAAACGTCATGAAAAAACATTCCCTCTTCCTCCTCACCGCGTTGCTCGCCTTTGCTGGTGGACAACCCGGATTCGCCAAAAAGAAAAAGGCCCCCGTTCTTCCCGAGGTCAAACTGAAGGTCGAGCTCGACCGTACGGTTTTGCCTGCGGGAAAAGCGGAACGCGCGGTTCTTAAAATCAGCTTGGACCCTGAACAAGTGGTTCGCGAAGAAGCCAACCGTCCACCCGTTAACCTGGCCATCGTCCTGGATCGCTCCGGTTCGATGAGAGGCGAGAAAATCGTTCAGGCCAAGGAGGCGGCTATTCAAGCGATCCGTCGCATGGGAGCCAAGGACAGGATTTCGATCGTCGCTTATTCTTCTCATGCCGAAACCATCGCTTCGGCCCAGTCCGCCAAGAATGCGGAGAAACTGGTCGACCTTGTACGCCAACTCCAAGCCGGTGGCGGGACGGCCCTCTATGCCGGAGTGAACCAAGGAGCTGCCGAAGTCCGCAAGAACCTCGACGGAGAGTATTTCAACCGGATCATCCTTCTATCCGACGGTCTTGCCAACGAAGGACCATCTTCTCCCGCGGATTTGATCCGTCTTGGACGGGCTCTCGTGAAGGAAGACATCTCAGTCAGTACGGTCGGGCTGGGTGCGGGCTACAACGAAGACCTGATGACCGGATTGGCCAAAGAGGGACAGGGCAACCTGTACTTTGCCGAGACGAGCAAGGAATTGCCCGGGATTTTCGATGCCGAGATCGGGGATGCCCTGAACGTCGTGGCCCGGCATGCCACTTTACGCATTGAGCTCGAAGCAGGGGTCCGTCCCATTCGCCTGATTGGCCGACAAGGATCGATTCTCAAAAATCAGGTGGAAATCGAGATCAATCAGCTCTACGGCGGGCAGGAAAAGTTCGCCCTCCTCGAAGTGGAAGTGCCTGCGGGCAAACCCAAGGAGAAAAAGAACTTGGCCCGGATCGTCGCCAAGTTCAAAGCCGCGGAAAATGGAGCGGTCGTATCCCGCAAAGCGAGCGTAAGCTGCGCCTTCAGCGAAAAGGAAAAGGAAGTGACGGCCTCCATCAACGAGAAGGTGGTCGTGGCTTACGTGGACAATGAGGTGGCCCAAGCCAAGGACGAGGCCATTGCCTTGGCCGACGAAGGCCGGCATGAGGATGCCGTCCAAAAGCTCAAAAAGCTTTGCCTGACCATTGATTCTCAAAACGCGACTTGGGGAAGTTCTTCCGTGAATGCCAAAAACCGGCAGTTTCTCAGTGAACTCGAAGAGCTCGAGAAAGACAACGGACTGACGAACAAGAACCGCAAGGCCTGGCGTTCTTCCAACTACCAAATCCAGTCTCAACAAAAAGCGCTTCCTTACTACCCGTCGAAGTAACCCGACCTGCGACTTGCCTTGTCGGGAATTCTGGAGCACAATCCATCCATCATGCGAACGAACCGGTTTGTCCTTTGGTTGGGATTGCTCGTCGTAGCGACCTTGTCGGTCGGCGCCTTGTCTTTTCTCCTGCTCCGGAGAGAAGGGGACAAGATGCGCGACAACGCCGAGCAGTCCCGCCTGATGGCAGACGAAGCGACGAGCCGGGCCATGCTCTATCACGAAATGGCCCGGCAATCGAGGGCCATGGCCGAGTATGCCGAGCAAGCGGCCGAGGATTCTCTGGCCATCCGGGCCCGTACGGTGGCCGACAACATGGACTTGACCATGGCCGATATCAAGGAAGGACTGATGAGCGGATTGCGGGCCTTGCCTGAAACAAACCGTACGGAAGGCCTGAGCTCCTGGACAAGCTCGAACAATTGGGTGGACCAATGCTTTGTCTGGGGGGCCAAGGAAGGTCTTTGCTTTCCCGTGGGCAAAAAACCCGCCGGTCTTCCCCCGCTTCAGGAGCAGGAGGATTGGCAACGGGAGTGGTTGGCCCGCAACCCGACTTTTTGGTTTCAATCGGATAACGAAACCCAACAGGCCAAGGATGAAAGCAACCTGTCCGGTAGCGTGGGGTCGCCGTATGGCAACGCTTCGCCGTCGGAGCAGAACGAGTTGTCTCAAAGCGTTTCGCAAAGCCAAACCTTGGAACAGCAGGAAGCTCTCGAGGTCCTGAAATCCCAACAGATGAATTCGTCGGCCTTGCTTTCGAATATTCTCAAGAACAGGCAATCAAAAGGCAAATTGCAAGAGCTTGAGGAAACCCAAAAAGCCGAAGAAAAGAATTATGGCCAAGCCCAATCCTTTCTCAGCCAAAACTTGCAGGTCCCTCAGCAAAGTTCCCTCGCCTGGGCTTCCAAAGACAATTACGCCTCCAACAAGTTGAACAGGAAGCAGCTTCGTCAGGAAACCCGAAACGATGCTTATTTTGTCCCCCAAGAGGTGGAGGAGGGAAAAGCCAATCGGGATTCCCAAGCCTCGGAGTTTACACCCCGGGAAGGTTGGGAATACGTTCGCTCGCAAAAGGAGAGCGCTTGGTTTGCCTGGAGGCAGGAAAGCCCCGTTCGAACGTATGGCGTGCAATTGGAAAGCAAGGAAGTCTTGCGAAGCCTTCGGAGTGCGTTCCCGAAAAACCTGGTGGAGGGAGAGTCCTTTGCCTTGAAGGACGACTTGGGCTCGGTCGTAAGCCAGGCGGGTCAGCCACCCGCCAAATCGGAAAGGATCGCCCAAGTAACCGTACCCGTCGGTGGGGAGCTTCCGGGGTGGGAACTGGATGCCTTCCGGGTCCTGCCCGCCCAAGTGGTTCTTCCACCGACCGAGCTTCCGGACGAAGGGCTGGTGAACAAAAGTTTTTCATTGGGTTCTTCCATCGAAGGGGAGTGGGGGGGGTACCTTGTTTTCAGTTCGGTCATTGCTTTGATTCTGGTGGCCGCCTTGCTTCTTGGCGGATCCGTTCTCTTGATTCAAGTGCGGCGCAATAGCCTGGAAGCCGTCCGCAAGACCACCTTCGTTTCAAACGTCTCACACGAATTGAAGACTCCGTTGACGACCATCCGGATGTACGGGGAAATGCTGGGTGACGGGATCGTCAAGGACGAGACCAAGAAAAAGGGTTATTTGGAAACCATCATTTCCGAAAGCCAGCGCTTGACCCGGTTGGTCAACAACGTTCTGGATTTCGGACGGCTGGAACGGGGGGAGAAAACCTACAACCGGGAAGAAATCGTTCTCGGTTCTGCGGTTGAAAATATTTTGGAAACCCAGCGGCTCCGCTTGGAATCGGCAGGTTTGGAACTCGAATGGGTGGACGATTCGCAAGGAGCCATGGCCAAGCTGGATCCGGACGCTCTCGAGCAAGTGCTCCTCAATCTGTTGGACAACCTGGTCAAGTACGCGGTCGATGGAAAGTATGCCGGCGTGCGTTTGAAAAAACAGGCGGAGACTGTTTCCATGGAAATTGCCGACTTGGGCCCGGGTATTCCGTCCGAGCAGAGGGAACGAATTTTCGAGACCTTTCACCGGGTGGACGATTCCCTTACCTCCAACAAGCCGGGTTGCGGGATCGGACTGGGGATCGCCAAGAAATTGGTCGAGGACATGGAGGGTCAAATCACTTGCGAAGCCAACAAGCCCAAGGGGGCCAGGTTTCGAATCGTATTTCCACAATCAAGCTAAGATGAAAAAGAAAATACTCGTGGCGGAGGACGACTCCAATATCCGGTCCGGTTTGCTGGACGCCCTGGAGGCGGATGGGCATGAAGCGGAGGGATTTCCCGATGGCGCTTCCGCCATCGCCGCCTTTCGGCAGGACAAATGGGATCTTCTTCTGCTCGATATCATGATGCCCGAGAAGAGCGGGTACGAGGTGGCCCGGGAGGTCCGGGCGACCGGTTCGGAAGTTCCCATCCTCATGCTTACGGCCAAGAGCGAGGAAATCGACAAGGTGCTCGGTTTCGAAATGGGCACCGACGATTACGTGACCAAGCCTTTTTCCGTTCGTGAGCTTCTCGCCCGGATCAAGGCCTTGTTGCGCAGGTCAGGCAAGGCCGGCGCTACCGACAAAGCCGGTGAACCGCCGGCCAACTTTTCGATCGGTCCGGTGGAAGTGGACACCCGCAGGTATGAGATGAAGGCTCACGGACAAACTCACTCTCTGACCCCGCGTGAATTGAAATTGCTTTCCCTTTTTCGGGAGAGGCCCGGGGAAGCCCTTTCGCGCGATTACCTGCTCGATCAGGCATGGGGGATCGATTACCTCGGCACTACCCGTACGCTTGACCAGCACGTTGCCCAGTTGAGAAAAAAAGTGGAGTCCGATCCTTCCGAGCCTCAGTTTCTCATCACTGTTCACGGCGTGGGCTACCGTTGGGCGGACGGGAATTAGCCGATCAGTCCCCTGAGTTCCTTCAAGTGGCGGGGGATAGCCGTGAAGGGATCCTCCTTGGCCTCGTACTCCAGTACGACGTATCCACGGTAATTCGCCTTCTTGAGAATCCCGATCAGGCGACTCATGTCGGCGGGCACCTTCTTACCTTCCTTGTTCCGGAGTTCGACCTTCAGCTGAACGGTCGCGGCATAGGGAGCGGTCCGCTCGAAGGCTTCGTAGGCGTCCTTGTCGATGAAATTTCCGGAGTCCAGGTTGACCGCGAACCAGGGGGAGTCGACGCGTTTCACGATGGCTTCCAGACGTCGGGAATCCATCAGGAAATCATGGTTTTCCAAGGCGAGGGTGATCCCTTTCTCACCCGCCCGTTTGCAGGCTTGGCTCAGGTTGCGCACCGCGTTGTCGATGGCCTCCTTCTCGGAAACCCCCTTGGGGGCCTTGCCTGCGAAGACCCGGATGACCGGACATCCGATGGCCGCGTAGTGGTCGACCCAAAGGTCGACGTGGTCATGCCACTTCTTGAGTTCGCGACCGTCGGGGAGGGTGAAGACGTTGCGTATCGCGCCACTGCTTACGTCGAGCCCGTGCAGGAGGGCCCTCCTCTTCATTTGAGCGAGGTAACCAGGGGTGATCTTCTCGGGAAAGAAATAGGAAGTGGGTTCAAAACCATCGAGGTCTTGGGTGGCGCACCAGTCGATGAAGCCCATCATGTCCATGGCTCCGGGGGTTCCGGGCTTGGCGGTGAGTTGCTTGCGGAAGGAATAGGCGGCCAAGCTGAGTTTCAGCCTTGGGTCACCCGTGCGCTTGATCGGGCCGATTGCAGAGGAGGACAAAGGAGCGAGAGCTCCGGCCCAAGCGATTTCCCGGCAAAACCGGCGGCGACTGAAGGTGTTGGGTTTCATTGTACGAGCGAAAAGCATATCCCTCCGTTTTCCAAGGCAATAGTTGCTTTCCGTTAAGTGTGGGAGTGAACCGCATTCTCACTCACTCTTGTTATCGCGAGGGCGAAGCCCGTTGCGATCCACTGTGAACCGGTACGCGAAACGCCACTGTCCGAACGTGTATCTCGAGACAAGATGGATTGCCGCGTCGGACTAATGTCCTCCTCGCAATGACAGAGAGTGTTGTCATCGCGAGGGCGAAGCCCCAACTAGGGCTATTTCTTGGGCAGGCTTTTGCCTAGTTGGGCGAGGGTTTTCAAGACTGGCTCGGGGATCTTGCCATCCGGAGAGATGGGCGTATCGAGGGTGACGAGGCCACCCTCCTGGTTAATCGCCCCGATTCGTTCGGTGAGGACGTCGAGCTCGAATTTGGATTCCGTCCCGGCTCCCCATCCTTTGCTCACCGGCATGAGCAGGTGCCAGACCACCCCCTTGGGGGCGGGGAAGTTCTTGGGGGTGAGGGCTTTCCCTTGACCTTTCTTGACCCGTTGGTAAAAGCCATGGTTCTCGCCTGAGGTGAAGGTTTGGTGGGGGCATAATTTACCGGCCGTGCAAAGCGAGAGGAGCGGGTGGGCGCCTGCATTGAAAGCGAGCTCGGCCTCCGGGTTTCCCGAGCGTACCGCCTTGACCCAGGTGTCGACGTTGTAGGTCTCCTTTTTGAGATCCTCGTAGGAATCCCTCATTTCCGTCTTGTACCCGTCGAACCACCAACCGGAAACGAGTTTGCCATAGCGCTTGGACCATTCCCCGCAGACCTCTCCCCAATTCTTGAGGAATTGCGGGTTGGGGGGCTGATTCTCGCTGCGCAGGAACCCTTTGACCTTCCGGGGGTGGGACATCGGATCGATCTCGGGACCGACCGGTTTCCCGTTGATGCTGGGCAGGGTGTCCTGCATGGCTTGGATTACCTTGTAGTGTCGCATGGGGGCCCGGGCGGTCATGTAGAGGATCAGCTTGACGTCCTGTTCGGCAAGTTCCTTCCCGATTTCCATGATCAGGTCGCGTTTTGAGGTCCAGACCCCGTTCTTTACTCCGAGCAGTTTTTCATAAGCGCCGTTCGGGGCGCAGTACTTTCCCCAGTGCTGACCGATCACGAAGATGATGTAGTCGGCTTGCGTGCTTGCGACTGCATGGGTGAATCCTTGGACGTCGAAGGAGTCGATGGTCCGGTTGTAGGACTCGGGCGAGTGGTCGACGAAGGCTTCGTAGTGGAACATCAGACCGAAACGTGATTGCTCCATCCATCTTTGATTACCCCTTGCTGCCTTACACCATATGGAAATCGCCAAGAGGAATAAAATAGGCTTGTTGTACAAATGAATTATCCTTTCCGGAATGCGAGTATCAGAACTTCGGGCAGTTGCCAAAGCATCTGGCCCATTCCCTGATTGTGGGCCGTTGCAACCGCAACAAGTTCAAGAGTGGGAAATACAAAAATGAATTGTCCTCCGGCACCTCTTCCTTGAATACAGGGGTATTTCTTGTCTTTGATCTGCCGATCTTGGTACCACCAAAAATATCCGTAGTCACTACCGGTCGTACCTTTGAAAAGAAGTGGCGTTGTGGCTTTTTTAACAAATTCCTTAGGGAGGTGTTGTTTTCCATTCCATTTTCCTTGGTTCAAGGTGAGTAATCCCATCTTGATCATGTCTCTGGAAAGCAAACTTGAACCGGCAGCGGCTTTGGGAAACCCACTTAGGTCCTCCTGCCAGCCAT
>JAYOII010000029.1:0-15726 GCA_038118685.1 Opitutia bacterium | reverse complement strand
CCGGCTCGACCGCTTCTTCCTCGGGCAACGGCGGAGGCAATTCCCCGACCGGCTCGACCGCTTCTTCCTCGGGCAACGGCGGAGGCAATTCCCCGACCGGCTCAACCGCTTCTTCCTCGGGCAATGGCGGAGGCAATTCCCCGACCGGTTCGGATTCGACTCCCATGTCCCCGGGTGTGGAAACGCCGGGATCCGCGGGTGGCGGAAGCTCATCGGAAGATTCTTCGGCAATGGCGGTGGCGGTCAAGTTCCCCTCTTCAGGGGAAGAACTCTCGGAGGAATGTGGCTCGGAGGACGAAGTACTTTTACGTGGAACGGAGAATTTGGCTTCACCAGCTTCCTCGAAGTTGGGCAATCTGGACCGTTTTACTTTTTTTCTGGAATGAAAAGAGTAAACAAACAGCAGAACGGATACCGCGAGACATACGATTGTATATTCGAACAGTTCACTCTTCTCGATTTTCGAAATAATGTGATCGTCCGTGATAAACTTGATCCAAAAGACGAGGGTTAGCAAAAACAAGGGGATCGCGATTCCACGGGCGCAAAAACGGAATCTCCGTCCCCCACCCTCCAAGAAGGAAAGCCCAATGAACAGCAGTGAGTAAGCGACGACAATCACGGTCAGGAAAATCTTTATTCTCAAAACCTGATCTACAACCGTTTCCTCCTTTGGCGACCCGAGCAGTTCCGGTATAGGATAACCAACGAATTCGGCTGTAGACAACTTGACTACAAAGTTTTCCAGGGCCCCGAAATCAAAAAGCAAGGACAACCAAAAAATGGGAACCAAAAGAAAGCAGACACTTCCCAAGGAAAAGAAAAACAGCCGATTTATACTATACACGGAAAAAACTTCGTTTCTGACCCTAATTCACAAAGCAAAAAGACGATACTGGCAAGAGTTTCCTTTTCGGACGATTGACCCGACGACCTGCCGGATTGAAGATGATCATCCGAAATTTAGGGCGCGCTTTCCCGCCATGAATTGAGAATGGGGCTAAAAACTATCGACGATCCCCGTGCTGTCGCCAAGGCGGTCGGCACGCACGCCCATCTTTGAAAGCAGTCCGAGGTGAAGGTTTGACATTGGAATTCCATATCCCTCTTTGCTTCGGGAGATCTCTTCTTTTTCGTCAGGGGTAAGAGTGGCCAGTTGACCGGAAAAATCGTGGTGCCGTCCGGTTTTCAAGCCGTGGGCTTTTCCTCCCGCCAGCAAAATAGGAAGGTCAACGTGTCGATGGCGGTTGCCATCGCTTATGCCACTTCCGTAAACAATCATGCAATGGTCCAACAAGCGACTGCCGTCCCTTTCCTTGAAGCCGGCAAGTTTGTTCATGAAATAGGCGAATTGTTCGCAATAAAAGCGGTCTATTCTCGAGAGTTTCCGAATTTTTTCATCGTCCTCCCGATGGTGAGACAAACTGTGGTGTCCCTCGGGCACCCCGATCTCGCGGAAACTTCGATTGCTTCCGTCGTGGGCAAGCAGAAAGGTTGAAATTCGCGTAAGATCCGATCGGTAGGCCAAAGCCATCAAATCGAACATGGTACGGATGTGATCTTGATAATTGCCGGGAATTCCATCGGGGCGCTCCAGGTCGGAAAAGTCTTCCTGCTTGCGAAGGCTTCCGCTTATCCTTGATTCAACTTCCCGCACGCTATCAAAATATTCCTCGAGTTTGTCTTGGTCGTCATAACCCAGCCGACCCTTCATCCTCTTCGCATCTTCCAGAACAAAATCCAGCACGCTTTTGTCCTGCTCCACTCTTCTCTGAACCGCCTTTCGGTCCGAACCGAACCGAGTTTGCCCGAACAAGCGCTCAAAAGCCGAACGGGGGTTTGACTCAGCAGGCACAGGAACCGATTCATTCTTCCAAGAAAGGTTATACTGATAGGCGCAACTATACCCGGAATCGCATTTCCCCGAACCACGGGCAGCGTCACAGCTTAATTCCAAAGAAGGTAGTTTTGTTTTCTTTCCGATCGCTTCGGCAGCCACTTGATCAACCGAAACGCCAATCTTAATGTCTTTGCCGGCGGTTTTGCGGGCTTGGCATCCGGTTAAAAAAGTCGCGATAGCTCGGGCATGATCGCCTCCTCCGTCCCCATTTGCATTGGCTTTGGTATGGTCAAGCCCACTTAGTATCTGAAAGTCCCTCTTCATTTTCTCCAAGGGCTTCAGAGCCGCTGGGAAGACATATTCCGTACCAAGCCGCGTGGGACGCCAATGGTCCATGATCACTCCGTTTGGCACGTAAGAGAATCCCATCCGAAGAGGGATGGGCTGAACCGACCCCTTGGCTAATGACTCAAAACCCGGTAGAGCCAAGGAAACACCGAGACCTCTCAAGAACGACCTGCGTGACAAATCAGCCGAAATCATAGCAATTAATATCCCTGAAACCGCATTTCAAGACAACTAAATTAGTTATTAGGCACTGAAGTCGAGCTTTGACCGGCAAAAGTAAAAGGGACACTGGTCACCACCTCTACGATCAAATCTTCCAGTCCTTTTTCTTGGTGAGATATTTTGCGGGCAATTTTCTCAATGGCCGACCGATCATAATACTCCATGCCCCGGCCCAATCCATAAGTCAGAAGCTTTTCAGTGAGGCATCTCGTAAAGGCGCTTAGTTTTTTCTCCGCAATGAATTTCTGTAATTCCATGGGTCCGGAAAAACTGCTTCCGGTCGCCAATTTCCCAAGCGCGTCAATTGGCTTTCCTCCCTCCTCAAGGCGCCATTTTCCGATCGCATCATAATTTTCCAGGGCAAACCCCATTGCATCCATGCTTACGTGACAAGATGAACATTCGGGACTGCGACTGTGCTTGGCAAGTTGTTCACGAAGAGTCATTGCAAGGTCTTTTCCCGATGGCGCCTCCTCCAATTCAGGTATTCCAGGCGGAGGCTCTTTGGGCGGAGACCCCAACAAATTATCCAAAACCCATCTGCCTCGCTTGACCGGCGAGGTCCGAGTTGGGTTTGAAGTAACGGTAAGAATCGAAGCATGCGATAAAATACCTCCTCGTTGCAGACGCTTCTCACCACTCAGGGACACTTTCTTGAATGATTCGTCAAACTTTCCTTCCAACTTGTAATAATCAGCCAATTTATTGTTGGAGAAGGTGTAGTTTGCCGTCAAAAACTCCGAAACCGGTCTGTTCTCCCGAAGAAGATGGGAGAAAAAAAGTTCCGTTTCCTTCCTCAGGGCCCGACGCAGGTCGTTCGTAAAGATTGGAAAGCGACCCAAATCGGGATTGGATCTTTCCAAGTCGCGAAGCTGCAGCCATTGGCCGGTGAAATTGCTGATGAAAGCATTGGTCTTTGGATCGGCGAGCATACGACGAACTTCCTCTTCCAAATTTGACCTCAGCGTTCCCGAGACAGCCCTCTGCCAAAGAACGTCGTCCGGCATGGAACTCCAAAGAAAATAAGACAATCTGTTCGCCAAGGCAAAATCATCAAGCGGATACGGCTTGGAGAAATCGTTCTTTTGTGTTCTCGTTTCTTCCCGAAAAAGAAATCGAGGTGAAACCAAGGCCGCCTTGAGCACAAGCCGAAGAGAATCAAAATTTTCCGACTTGGCTTGCTTCGTTGCCTTGAAAAGATCGAGGTGACGGGCAATTTCCGTTTCGGTCAGACCTACGCGATAGATCCGAGGCAAAAGCTTGCGGAGGACGGCATGTACTTTCTCCAAGGTGAAATCTTCGTCCCTCACGCCGCCCAGAAGGGTTTTTCTGCGATGAACGCAATCTGCGGAGAGCAAGTCCCGGGGGACAAGGGAGATTTTGCGGACAAACAAGTTTCGGTCTCTTCTTTTGGGATCCTTGTTTCGAGGATCGTAAAAATCATTCAGAAAAGAAGCCCGTATCTCCAATGCAGACGCTTTCTCGAGAACTCGCTCAAACCGGTAGACCTCGAACGAAGGGTATTCGGCCATCACTTCGATCGTTTTGGAAAACTTTCTCCCGATGCTCACACCCATTTCGGCAAAGCCTTTTCCCGCCCGACTGGCGGAGGCCTCAATCTCCACGACATAGGATCCTGCGGAAGGAATCGCTGGGTTTGCCGAAAAGGAACCCGTCGAAGGCAAAACCCGCTCCTTTCCCAAACTTTTGCCTCCACGAATCTTCGGGGCGTCAAAGATAAGCTCATCTTCATTGAATCCACTCCCCGCAAACGCTTTCTCCAAAACCATATCCGCAGCCACCATGTACTTTTCCATAAGAAGCGGAGACACCGTAAGCACTTCGCCAATCGTATCAAACCCATGGCCGGTGTCATCCGCAGGAAACAAGTTTCCGGTTTCGATATTCACTCCAAAAAGGTCACGAATGGTATTTTTGTATTCCACCCGGTTCAACCTCCTCAAGACCACGCGCCCCGGTTCGGTCTTTTGCGGATCGTGATCGAAGACGTATTCTTCTATCCAACTTAAGATCCGGTCAATTTCTTTGTCTCCGGGCTGCTCCATGTCAGCAGGAGGCATATTTCGCCTGTGGAGGTTTTCCCACACCTTCTTCCATAATTGGTGATCTCCCGTAACCTCCTCCTGGTTCGAGTGGATATCGAGGGCCAACTTTCCCTTTTTCGCACCATCGCCATGACAGTCATAACAATACTCCTGCAAGAGGGGCAGGATCTCCTTTGCGTAGAGATTTGTTTTGTCGGACCCAGCATGGGCTTTCCAGGATGCAATCAAAGCAAAGAGGACCAACCACCAGACCTTGAGAGAAATTACCATACGATCCAATGTAGAAAAATTCCGCAAAGCAAGCAACCCGCAGACAACAAGGCGGTGAAAAAACATTTGCAAGGCAGGCTTTCCTAGAAAGCTTTTGACTCGATCTTCAAATCGTCAAAATGGATAGGCGTCCCGGAATACGGGTAGGCCCAAAGAGCGCATTTCCCTCCGGCAAATGCACTCGGGTCAATCTGATCAAGCAACCATTCATCAGGTTCCTTTTCGCCACGCTTCCAAAGTTTCAACCTTATGCGAGTGTTCTCGCCGGCACCCGGAATCGCCTGAAAACAAACGCTGTGCCAGGCACCGCTTTCCCATTGATAGGCAACCTTCCCAATTTCAAGGTCGTGCCGAAAAAGAAGAATTTCCTTGGTCGCGGCATTCAGGCGAAAGCGGTAAGAGCGCACGCCTCCCAGTCCGGCGGCCAAAGCCGGCAATCTTCTACCCTTCTTCGTTGCAAGAAAAGAAAAGGAGAGGCTCAGGCTTTTCTCGCGAACCCGGGGCCCAAAGAGCAAGCCGAAGTCTCCCACCGGACTACCCGGCAAGGTAAGCCTCTTGTCATTCTCTTCTTGGGTCACCGCATAGGCGCCATCCAATATAAACAGGTTTTCCGGTTCGGTTCCTACCTCGAAGTCGGAAAATTTTTCCTCGAACTCGACCGACCAGCTCCCTTCGACTTTTGGTTCTTCCTGATTTTCCTCCGATCGAAGGTCCAAGTGGACGGACTTGGTCAGGCATCCTTGAAGGAAAAGGCATGATAGGGCAAGAAGGGCCAACCGGAGGGGATGCCTCTTGATTAGGGTTTTCGTAAGTTCACTCATCTCTTAATTGTTCAATGCGACTGGTTGGAAGGCTTACTCTTACCGCAAGCCAAGTCCAAAACAAAGAAAGCAAAAGCAAGGCAATAAAAAACCAAAGGAAGCCCGTCCCAGGCAGTTCCCCAAGATCACCAAACAGCGCAGGCGCGATACCGGCCACAGCCGAAACGGCTCCGATCCCCAAGCCCCAAAATCCAAGAAGAAGGTGTTCCCAAAAGGCCAATTTGCGCAGTTTGCTCAAGCGATACCCGACGGCTTCCATCAAGGCGAATTCCTTTCCTCTTTCAACTAGGTTTCGGGCGATCACAACAGCCAGCCCCGCAGTCCCCAAAAGGAGCCCCAAGCCACCCAAGCCTTGAAAAATCGACAGGTAGGTGTTTTCAACTTTTTGGAGGGCCTCCAAGCGTTCCCCCGTGGACGAAAATTCCATTCCGTAATTCGATAGCCTGTCCTCCAAATGGGCGGCCGCCTGCCCTTCGAGGTCAGGCTTTTCCTGCAAAAAGAAGGCTCGGTATCCTCCTTGCTTGGGGAACTGTTCAAGAAAGTTTTTTTCGGATACGTAAAGCGCGCCCTGAAGCATCGATCCCTTGACCACCCCGACTAGCTCAACGTGGAAAGGCCGACCCTCGCCATCGAGCAATTCGATTCGATCGCCCGTTTTCATCTTCAAGGCCCACATCATGGTATTTTGATCGACCACGGCAGGAATCACGTCTGCCTCCAAAGGCTGATTCAAAACGGACCAATTCCCTTCGGCAAAGGAAAAGCGACCTTTGAATTCATCCGGATTGACTCCATAAAGCGTGGGACGAATCGCCTTGTTCAAATTAAGGCAGCTCGCATCGTCTCCCATTCGCACCCGTAACGGCACGACCTTGGCTTCGGCCAGCAGGCTTGCGTTCAAGTCATAGGGATCGTCTTCTTGTCCGGCAATGGCATTCAAGTCGTCATAAATGGGAAGGGCGGATTCTCCCAAAAAGGAAAAGCCGCCAGTCCCCGAAGCCTTTTGATGCAAGGAATCGGGAGGTGCTTTGCGAAAGGCCCCCGTGCTTACGACAAGAAAGGAACCGGCCGACATCACCCCCACCGTAACCATGCTTCGGCCAATGCGGCGTGCCGCGTTCCGTCGGTTCAAGTCCGTTGCATTTCTCCATATTCCGACTTTGGACGCATAGGACGCCAAGCGGCTCCGGAAGTAAAGAATGCCACCGGTCAGCAGCAAGGCGCCAACTCCAAAAAAGCCCATCGACGCGTCAGGACCGGAAAAATCTATCGTCAGGGCCAAGCCTCCGGCTCCGAGTAATGCGATCAGCGAAGGGATGGAGGAATCCAGCCATTTACGTCTCTTGGACGAAGGCCCTTCTTCCCCGGCCCGCTCGCCTTGACCCAGAAGGACGGTGGGCTCCAGCCTCAGCTGCTTCCGGCTCGCCCATGCCATGGCCATAAGGGACATGAACAAGGCCCCCACGCCTCCGAAAATCAATGATTTGATCCCGGGGGAATACCCGATTTGAGCTCCCGTCACGGCGCCACCCCATTCTCCTGAAAGTAATCCTAGAACCGTTTTCCCATAACCCCAAGCCCCCCAAAGACCCAAAGTCACACCTACCAGTGATACGCATGCTCCCTCACCGAGAAAGAGCCAACGAATCTTTGGGGTGGAATAGCCCAATGCCATGAGCAGTCCAGCCTGACGATTCCTTTGTTGCATGGAAAAGGAAAAGAGCATTCCCGTCAAAGCCAAGGCGGCAGCAATCACGAAGAAGCTGAAAGCTACGAACAATTGTCCGAAGTCCACCGGAGATTCGACGCCCGATTTGGCATCCTTCCGGAGTGGACTGAAAATCAACCCAGCCTCTTGCGCCGAAAGAAGACTTTGCAAGTCGGCGCCGAGTTGCGTGGTTGCATTGCCCTCCCGTGGAATACGGATACCGGTCAGGGAACCCCAACGGTTGTTCCACATCCGTTGCCCGGCAGCCAGGGATACGAATGCTTTCGGAGAGCCCCGGTATTCATCCCAATATTGCTCGTCCCGGGAGCGAATTTCATGGGTAATGGGAATACCCGTGTCCCATTCCCCGCATGACTCGGCATCGGACAAGCCCGGAAACCTTGGAGTCCAGTCGCTTTCCTCGCCTTCCTCAAGAGGCTCGGGCATCGGGACAATGGTCCGCAACCTGAAAGTCGCATTTTGTTCAAGGAGTTTTCGGCGTTCGCCCACCGAAAAATATTGCAAGGTCACTTCATCCCCCACCGTCAGGTTCAAATCGCGGACTGCCCATTCATTGAGCGCGACCTCGTCATCCTTGAAATCATCCGGCAGGAAAGCAACCGAATCAGGTCGGACTGCCGAGACCATGGAATAAGGAATCAAGTTGGAGCCATTGACGTCCCCCGTTTGTTTTCGTTCAATCGCATTGACCAGATAAGTAAGCACGCCTTGTGCCTTCGGATCGATTTTGAGGACGGCGTTCCGTAGGGCGTCGGAAAGGAATACCTGCCGAGTCCGCACGCTCCAAAAGGTCGAATATCTGAGTTTTTTGAAGGAAATCCCAGCATCCTCCAAGGTCCATTTTTCGTCCAAGGCTTTTCGGGCTCTTGGCAACTCAATCCGGTCCCCTTCGGGGTTTCCAAGAAGCATGAAGTTTGCGAATTCGGTGCTTCCCGCCTCCTCGTCAAAGGAACGGAACATTTTTTTCTGCAGAATGCGCATCGGCACGAAAAGGGTGAGAGGTTCTCTTTGGTTGCCCTGCAGGCCAAAGCTCCCGAATCCCTCGGGAGGAACCGCTCCCAGAAGTTTTTCATTAAAGGAAACGAATTTATCGTCACGCTCCCCGGAGAGTGGCGCGTCCCGTGAAAAAAGACCCGGTTCCTCAACCCGAAGAATAATCCGGGCTCTGTCCGCCACCTTGAGATGCTTGTAGAGCCGAGGGTTGGCAAGGAAGCCATCTTCCTCAAGAGTAGGAACCTTCGCCGGGTCGGGCGCCAAGCTCCAAAAACGTTCCTCCACTCCGAGAACTTGAACGTTATTGACCCGTACCGAACCATCTGGAGAAGAAACGGTTCCTCTGGTTATGACGATTGGAGCGACAACGCTTTGGGTACCTAATTCCTCTTGGATTTCATCGGACAGTTCCTCCCTGAAAAAGCCGTCGGGGGCGAGCAAGGCTAGATCGGCTTGGCCGATTCTTTCATCGGCAAGAGCGGAAAGGGTTGCCCGGACCGAATCTCCCACCGTAAGAGCTCCCACCAAAACCATCGAGCACAAGGCGGCCCCAAGACAGGCCCCCGCATGTTGCTTGCGGAAATACAGGAGGTTTCGTAAAAGGATCGACCAAAAACTCATGGTCAGAGTCGTTTCAATTTCCCCTCGTCCAGCAAAAAGCCGGCATCCATTCGCGATGCCGTCTCCTGAGAATGAGTAACGAGAACAAGGGTCAAGGTCCTCGACTCGTTCAAGCCGACGATCAAATCGATGAGTTTCGATGAGTTGCTTTTGTCCAAGGCCCCCGTGGGTTCGTCCGCCAAAAGAAGACTTGGTTCATTGATCAAGGACCGGGCCACGGCTACGCGCTGACGCTCGCCCCCTGAAATTTCTCCGGGCCTGTGGCTCATCCGATGACTCAAGCCGACTTCATCCAACAATTCTTCGGCCCGGCTCTTCAAGGCTTTGCCGGTCAAGTCTCCATGGCCTGCCAAGGCGGGCACCATGACGTTTTCCAAAACCGTACAGGAAGGAAGCAGGTGATGGGACTGAAAGACAAAGCCCACGGTCTGGTTGCGAAAGAGCGCGGCCTCAGCGGAAGTCATGCCCGAAAGGGGTTGACCGTCTACCCGGACTTCACCGCTTGACGGCTTGTCCAAGGCTCCGACAAGGTTAAGCAGCGTACTTTTGCCAGAACCCGAAGGTCCGACAATTGCATTGGTGCTTCCCGCGGGCAAAGCAAGGTTGATGTCTCCGAAAACTACCACCGGTTCCGAGCCCTCGGGCGAAGGGTAGGTTTTGGTGATTTCATCGAGTTCAATGAATTTTTCCATTTTGCTTATGATGATAAGATTATTTTTCACTCCGCCATCTCTTTGCCTTCATTTCGAACCTCGGCAAGCTATTGGGTTGCGCGAGGGAAACCGGTATGCGCAAGGAGAAAGCCTCCTTCAAAGATACTTCCAGCTCTCGTGCCACTTTTTCAGGTGCTTCCACCTGTAAACTGATCTCGGACATCTCTCCTTTTTTTTCGTGAATCACTTGGTATTCGACGACTTCCTCAAACCCTCTGACGACCGCATCCACCGATGGAGGATAGACGTTCACCCCACGGACCACCACCATGTCATCGGAGCGACCCAGGATTCCGCCCTCCAGATCCAGCACAGGAAAACCATCCGGTCCGATCTTTCTTTTGGCCCGAACCAAGTCGCCCGTACGGTACCGGAAGAGCGGGCAACCCGTCCGGCCCAAGGTCGTTAGCACCAGCTCGCCCTCTCCTGTTAAAGAAGGTTTTTTTGTTTCGGGATCAATGACCTCTGCATAATAACTTTCGAGGATAACCCGCAAGCCTCCTTGGCCCCCCGGCGTCTCAAAGGCAACGGGTCCCACTTCGGTCATCCCGTAATGATCATACACGCTTGGCTCCTTCCCCCAAGCTTCGGAAACCCTTCTTCGGAAGGACGGATCGCTGCCTCCGGTTTCTCCGGCCACGATGATCGATCGCAAGGCGTGCCCTCTCAAGTCGATACCGGCTTGCTTGGCCGCTTCCGGCAACCGCAAGGCATAAGTCGGTGTACAGAACAAATATTCGACCTTATGCTCGAGAATCGAATGCAGGCGCTGTTCGCTCCCCTGCCCTCCACCGGGAATGCAAAGGCAGCCCCGTTTCCGGGCGGCATCGTAGGCCGTCCAAAAACCAAGAAAAGGGCCAAACGAAAAGGCAAAAAAACAACGCGCCCCGGATTGCACGCCCGCTCCTTCGAGAACTCGATCCCAATTGCCCAGCATCCAATTCCAGTCTTCTTGCGTATCCAGCCAGGCCATCGGCTCGCCCATCGTTCCGCTGGTTTGATGAAAACAGGAATATTCTTCGACGGGGAAAGTCAGGTTGGTTCCATACGGTTTGTTTTCGCGCCTGTCCAACGCAAGGTCGTTCTTCTCGGTAAAGGGACAATTCTCGACAAAATCATCGAAACCCGCCCATTGGGCGCAATCGGCAAGGGCAGGGAAATGATCTGCTTGGAAGGCATTTGACTCGCGAACCCTTTGCAAAAGAGTCTGGAATTTTTCCCAACGTCGGTTCGACCATTCCACGGACGATCCCTCTCGGGGCGAGTTGGTCATGAAAAAAAGTTACTCAGGCCTTGGAGGCGTTGGCCGTAGACGGACTTGGCGGTGGTTTTGGGGCGTATTTTGTGATCAAGTATCCACCCAAAGCGGCCATGGCGATTCCCACTATAAAAGGCCAATGTTCTTTGCTGAGTACTCTTCCCCAATTTCCCTCCTTTGTCGTACTGACGATTGCATTCACCATCGGGGCTCCTGCGAAAATAATAGACATGACTACGGGGACGAACCAACCTGGCGGTGTTGGTTTTTCAGCAGCGGCGGAACCGAAGGCGAGGAGAACGCCTAGAGCCCCAATGGCTCCAAGAGTGCCGGCGATCAGAGACCACTTCCAACCCGATGTCGGGTAATTCCAAAAAGCGATGTTCCCGCCCTTGAGCTTAAGAATGACCAAGGGTGCGACCACGGCTGTTATGAAATAAGCTAAGCCGACCCAAAGAAAGGCCATGATTCGACCATTTTCCGGGTCCTTCATGTTAATGGAACCCGTGTGCATGCAAATCCCGTAGGTACCCCAACACACCACCGTTAGTAAGGCATAATAGATATAATTCATGTCGATAAAGTAGTTTCTCTTCAATCTTTGACAAATAACTCGCGGTGTCCATGCCGAAACGAATATGCGCCGGAGAAAGGAAAGTTGGATTTCGAGTTTTTAAGCTTTGGGGCAAGTAGCTCTGGACGGAGCAGGTATCCTCCCCGGTCAAATGTTGCGGCAAGACTTCGAAGCAAAAGGCGCATGACCGAAAGGACCGCTGATTCAAGCAGCTTCCGAGGAGACTTCGCTTACTTGATTCCGAAACACCTCGGGAATCATGATGGGGGTCATGGAACCGGTTGCTTGCTCAAATCGAACGCAAGCGGCGACCGCTTCGCCAACCGCCGCTTTGACCTGCTCTCCGTTTTCTTCTTTCCAAAACTGAAAAGCATAACGGATGGAGCGATCGCGTATTTCGGCAACGATCAGTTTGACTTCCACTACTTCTTCGAAACGCAGTGGTCTTTTGAAGCGGCAAGACGTTTTGACACGGGGCCAACCGAAGCGGCCATTCTCATCCTCCATATCGACCGAAAGCCCTAGGCTCCGAAGAAATTCGTGTTCGCAAATTTCCATCCAACGATAAAAATTGGTAAAGTGCATGATGCCCGCTAGATCGGTCTCGCTAAACTCGACTCGGCGGGTGATGGTAAATTCGGATGCCATAGATTTTGTGGTTAGGTATGTCTCTCGGTGGGGGAAAGGACGTTGTCGACCAAACGCTTTGCCAATTGCTCGTTTGAGAAGTCCCGGGAAACGGATTCGTGTCCGGCAAGACCCATCGACTTGGCCTGTTCGGGGTTTTCCAAAAGCGGCTCAAGAGCCTCCGCAAGGTCGGAAGGTTCATTTGGGTGGTAAATACGGCCGCCGCCCGTTTGTTCGACGAGTTCGGGAAACGCTCCACTTTCAGGAAGGACGACGGGGACGCCGGCAGCCAAGGCTTCGACTACGTAAAGACCAAAGGCTTCAGGATACCGGGACGGTACACTGAATATACTGAGCTTTCTGAGAAAATCCAACTTTTGGTCACGATCGACGTTCGGGCGGATGGAAAAACATTCCGTAAGGCCTGCTTGAGTGAGCTTTCTCCTTTGTTCATCGACGAAAGGCTCGTCTTCGGCCGTCATTCCACCGGCGATCTCCAAACGCAAATCGGGATATTTGTCCGTGCTCTTGAGCTGAAGGAATGCGTCGACAAGGATATCCAATCCTTTCAACGGGCACAACCGGGCAAGATAGCCTAAGACGGGAGATGACGGAGCTTTGTTTTCCGGTTCGAATCCGGCCAAGGTAATGCCATTGGGGTGAAGACGAATTTTCTCCCTATCCAATTCGAGCCGGTCGGACATCAAGTCGCCGAAATAGCGGCTGGGGGAAATGCAACCATCCAATTGAGCAACGTCGTCTGAAAGGAGCTTCCAAGCCTTATTGCGGTATTCCGGAAGAAGAGAATCCAAAAAGGAATCTTCTCCTTGAAGAAAAGCGTACACAGGAATGCCAAGTTCCCGCTTGAGGACTTTACCGATCCCAGCCAACATCACCGTCGACAAAAACAGCACTTCGGGCGGGCCTTGGTTGCGAAACCAATCGAGAACTTTTTGCAATTCCTTTCCCAAAGGACCGTCTTCTCCCTGAAAGGTGGAAATTGTAATTTCTCCCAAATCCTTGCTGGACGTCATTCCGCTTCTTGCGGCCGCCTTGCGAAGAAGCCACTTGCTGTCAAAAGCCTTGTCGAGCCAAGCGGGTGTGTGACGAAAAAGAGCGAACTTGTGTTGCAGGTACACGTTGATACCACCAAAAAAAATGGGCTGATCTTCGGATGCGGGTTCCTCATCGAGAAAATGAGGAAGATAGGTCGGAAGCATCGTCACTTCGTGACCAATGGCCATTAACTGCTTGGCCAATGAATTGTCGCGCATGCAAACGCCACAATAGTAATTGCCCGTGCCAGGCGTTAGAAAAGCAAGTTTCACACGGAGACTCGAGCCAGTCCGTGCTCAACCGGTTCGGGAAGATCGGCAAGGTCGGACATGGCATCGAACAACTCCCTGAAGTCCTGATCATCGACATTACCGATGAGGCAGTCAGTCAAGGATGCACGAAGATGTTCGCCGCGCTTGGCAAGACTTCCGAAACTAAAGTCGTCGTCGTAAAAGGCGTAAACAATTTTTCGCATGATCTCTATGGAGGATTGCATTCGTTTTCCATAGCGTTCGAAAGAAGCCGATGTGATTGGCTCTCCCGATGCCATGACCGAATCGATTTCATCAGCCAGCATGACACCGCTTTTGAGGGCAAGGAAAACACCCGATGAGAAAACCGGATCAAGAAAACCGAGGGCATCTCCGGCCAAAACCAATCCGTCTTCCGAACAATAACGGTTGCGATAGGAAAACTCACCGGTGATCCTGTATTCGCCGGTTTGTTGAGCTCCCGACAAATGATCTTTGATCCATTCGTTGTTTTCGATTTCCCTGTTAAAAATCTCGGCGTGGTCTTTTGTCGAGCCGTCAAAAAGATAATCTTTTTCGGCCACGATACCGACGCTAACCGTGTCGCCGCTCAAAGGTATGTACCAAAACCAACCCTTGTTCGGCAAGTAGGCAACCGTGGTCGCGCCTTCGTCCAGGCCGGGATCCCGCATGGCTCCTTTGAAATAGGTCCACAAGGCGACCTTTTTGAGCTTGGGGTCACGGACCATCCAATTCTGCTTGATGGCGGCAAAGCAGTCGCGACCCGAAGCGTCTACGACAATCGGAGCAAAAAGTTCCTGGGGTCCGAATTCCGCCGATTCAACGCGGATTCCTTGGATCCGTTCTTCGGATTTGAGCAAGGCCTTGGCCTTGGTTTCCTCCCAAACGGAAGCCCCGTTTTGACGGGCCTTGTCCAGAATCATTTTGTCGAAATCCGAACGCCAAACCTGCCAAGTGGTCGAAGAAGGATGGTCAAAGTGCTGAAAGAAATAAAACGGTTGGGAGAGAAATCCGTCCTGACGGACAAATTGGACACAATACTTTCTCGGGTTTCCGGATTGCATGAGGTCGTCTATGAGTCCGAGACGCTCGAGGGGGAAGTAGCAAAATGGCATGAGGGATTCGCCCACGTGATAACGCGGAAATTTCTCTTTCTCCACAATCAAAACGTCATGTCCTTTTTCGGCCAACAAAGCCCCCGTCGTCGAGCCGGCAGGCCCACCCCCGACGATAATTGCGTCATAATGTGTTTTTAAAGAAATCATAATATTATATTCAAAGTAATTTTTTTTCAATCGCAAGCCATAGGAAAGCCTAAAGCGGGGCTAGGATTTCGACGATTTGAGCAATGACTTCCTCATTGAAGCCGGAAATCACGTTACTTCTTCCGAAAAGGTAATCCGCTTCCACCGTTCCGAATGCCTCTACGATCGGACCATCCGGAACTACTTTGAGAAAAGCCCGGGGAGCGCTCGAATAGGGTATCCGGTAATCGTTGAGAATCCCCCCCAAAGGCTGTTGGGCCTCCAATACCAAGGCTCGTGCTTCCTCTGGGAGCGCATTGAGGTTGACCTCGATGGCTCCGTATTCCGTCGTCTTGTCATCGGGTTCGGTTTGAAGCATGACTTCGCGAAAATATAATTTTCCGTTGTTTGAGGAACGAAGCCGGCTGACTTTGATCGAACGTTCATGATGCGCTTCAAGCCGAGAAGTCATGTCACCCTCGTGCACCAAAAGCGAACGATAGGGTTCGGGCATGTCCAGAGGTTCGATCTTCTCGTAAGTAAGGACCGGGAGGTTTCGGGCCGCCCTCATGAAACTCAAAGGGTAAAGAACGTCGGGGGAAATATTCTTCGGATCAGGCATTTTCGGAGAAGATACTCAGTCCAAATCCTGATGTTGAGGAAGAAAAAACCTGTAAAGCATGGAGTCAACCCTCAGAAGAGCGGCCCGGCTTAACCTCAGCTCGTCTTCACCTGCAATCAAGTCACCCGATGCACTCCATTCCTCGAACACTTCGGAAAAGCGGGCAAGGATATCGATTCCAAATTTTTCCCGAAAATAGCTTGGTCGAACGACGCCCAGTTTCCATTGCAAGATAAGTTCCCTGACAAAACGTTCCTCATCCGTGGTGAGAAGGGCCCGCCTGACGACGGAACCTTCGCTCTCGGTGGTTTCGCAATACTGATCGATGTGAGTGAGGTTTTGGTAGTGAATGCCTCCCAGGTGTCCGAAGGATGCGACTCCCAGAGCAACCATGTCCGCACCCGACCAAAGACGATCCCGATAAATGAATTTGGTTTTCTCCGGATTCTT
>JAYOII010000028.1:0-15780 GCA_038118685.1 Opitutia bacterium | reverse complement strand
TTATGGAAACAAGCGCATCAAGGGGCATCCCGAATTCTCTTATCAAGTCGATGGAAGGACAATCACCGTTTCGGTAAAGCCCGGCTCCGCGGCTCAGACGGTCGAGCTAAAATACGTATCCTCGAAGCCAGCGGACGTGTTGCATTACCATGACCCGAAGACCTCATTCGAGGTTCTTGAATCCAAATCGGGACAGCTGAAGGTTTTGCTTAGCCCCAATGCCGCCGAGACTCATCATGGATTCAAGAAACCGAACGTCCAAATCGCCGAAGCCAGCGTCGAGGCGGGGAGGACTCTTTACACGACTTACGGTTGCATCGCATGCCACTCGCTGGACGGGGCGAAAAACCATGGTCCGACCTTCCTAGGACTTTTTGATTCAAAGCGTAAATTCCCCGATCTCGGCATGGTAACCGCCAACGAGGAGTACCTCCGCGAATCGATCACCGAACCCAACGCCAAAACGGTTCCCGGGTTTACGCCCGGCATGATGCCTGCCTATCCCTTGGACCGCAAACAAGTCGATTCGCTCGTTTTATTCATCCAGTCATTGAAGTAGGAGTTTTACAATGAACCAAGCCATCCGTTTTTCAAGAAAGTGGTTGTTTGCCCTTTGCCTCACGATTCTCTGCAGCCATGCGGCAGCCAAGAGCTACCTCATCGACTCACTCGAGTTTCCCGAAGACATGCCGCCCGAAATCGGAGCCCTCGACTTCGACTCCGACGGAATGCTTTATATATCGTTGCGGCGCGGCGACGTCATGACCGCCAAGCCCTCGAAGGATCCGAAGGGGTTTCGTTGGAAACGGTTTGCCACGGGTTTTCACAATGGCTGCGGAATGCATATCGTGAAACCCGGTCACCTGATCATAAGCCAGATGGCCGAGCTCACCGAAGTGATTGATACGGACGCAGACGGGGTTGCAGACGAATACGTCAAATTGGAAACGGGAATCGGTCTGAGCGGAAACTACCACGAAACCAACGCCATTTGCCCGGACGGCAAAGGCGGGTTGTACGTAGCCGGGGGTACCGCTTCGCATAACGGGCCGACCTCAAGCACACCGTTGGGAAAGTATTCGAAAATCGGACGAATGGGTCGCAATTATTCGGCCGTTCAGTACCGCGGATGGATCATGCACCGGGCAAAGGATGGCGCGATCACTCCTTTTTCTTCCGGTTACCGCATGCACAACGGCATTGAGTTCGACCCGAAAACAGGTGTCTGGTGCGGGGACAACCAAGGCGATTGGAGGGCAGGTTCTCCGATTTATCACGTAAAGCCGGACTCCTTCTCCGGCCATCCTTCGAGTTTGGTCTGGGACGAGCGGATGTCTTCCTTTGGCAACGTCCTTTATTTACCCCGTATTCTCCTCGACGATTTGTGGAATAAACCGGCCTTTCACCTTCCTCACGGAATGATCCGGTCCTGCGCCGAACCGGTTTTCGATACGACGAAAGGAAAGTTCGGACCTTTTGCCGGACAAATGCTGATGGCCGATCAATCGGGCGATCAAATCATACGTTGCATGCCTGAAAAGGTGGATGGAGCTTTTCAAGGCGCCGCTATCCATTTCTTCAAGGGCAACGGATTGCGAAGGGGAAACAACCGCTTGGCGTTCTCACCCGAAGGCGACGTTTTGTATATTGGACAAACCGGGCGCGGGTGGGGAAGTTTGTCCGAAGGGATTCAGCGAATCCGCTTTACCGGAGAAACGCCCTTTTCCTTGCTCAATTGCAGCCTCACTCAGGAAGGATTCGACCTGACTTTCACCAAGCCCGTTGACCCGCAGAGCGTATCTGCCGGACAATTCCAGGCGGAACGCTATCGCTATGCCTATGGCTACAAATACGGCGGGGGAGCGATCGAAAAAACATCCATTGAAACTTCGAAGGCTCAGGTCGACCGGGACGATCCCCGGATCGTTCGTCTGACCCTCCATGAACTGACTCCCAATTACCTGTACGACCTGGACTTCGGAAAAGTTAAATCCACAAAAGGAGAATCGGTCCGGCACGGTTCTTTGATTTACACCCTCAACCGCCTGCGGCGCCCCGAATCGGATCAATCCGTAACCATCCAAACCAAAGACGACCGCATCCGGGTCGAGACAAACGGCAAACTCCTGACGGAGATCCGCACCAAGGGCTTCAGCAATCCGATTTTGTATCCGATCAACAACCCATCGGGTCAAAGCCTGGTGCGCGATTGGCCGGTGATCGAGAACGGACGCAAAGGCGAACAGACCGATCATCCGCATCACAAATCCTTGTTTATCGGACATCAGAGAATAAACGGAGTGGATTTCTGGCACGAGGGTGGGAGTTGCGGAACCACCGAACAAGTGCGGATCATCGAAACGCGCGGCGGCAAAGACCGGGCCCTGATCCGCACCTTGAACTTATGGAAGGACAGTACTGGAAAGGTCTTGTGCAGCGATACGCGCGAACTTCAGTTTGGCGTAATCGACGGAGCTACCTGCATCGATTTGGAATTGAACATGCACGCCAGTCATGGCGATTTGACCTTCTCCGAATACAAGGACGGTTTCGTCGGCCTGCGGACCCATCCGCATTTGCGTCTAAGCGCAAACCCCGGCAAAGGCGTCCAAGAAGTTTTCGGCCAGGCGGTCAACAGCGAGGGCGTCGAAGGGAAAGGCATTTGGGGGCAGCGGGCCAACTGGGTGCATTATTGGGGCAAAGTCGAGGGCAAGGATGCAGGCGTGGCAATCCTTTCTCACCCCTCCAACCTGCGCAACCCCTCCTGGTGGCATGCCCGCGATTACGGGTTGATCGCAGTCAACCCGTTTGGTCCGAAGCGGAGCAAGGCCGATGGCAAATTGGTTTTGCCGGCCGGCAAAACCCTGACTCTTCGCTACCGTTTTCTTTTTCACGGCTTGTCGAAAGAAGAAGCTGATATCGATCGAAGATACTCGGCCTATTCCGAGAGAAAGCTCGTGCCCCGAACGACCGTTCTTCCCATACCGACAGGGGTGTTGAAAAGTTCGGTCCTGGACGAGGCGGTCAAGAACGCCAAGAAACTTGGTGGTGCGGTCGAGTCCGTGGCGCGTTATATTGACGGAAAGGAATCCAAACCCGTGAAGGTGATGCCTCACGGCTTGATCGAAGGTAAATTGATTTACGTCGACCGGGGCTTTCTGTTCTCCCGCATACCGGATTCTCTGCGGGGCGCGGACGTTGTCATGACCTACAACAACGACAAGAAGCTGGATCGTTCGAACGCCCGCTACGACGTGACCCTCAAGCACGATTCCACCTTGCTTGCCTTGGTTGACACCCGTATTGAAAAGGAAGTCGGATGGCTGAAGAAAGGCCCCCTGAAATTCAACAAGACGTCGGACCTCGTGCAGACCGACGCCGATTATGCCTTTCGCGTGTACAAGGTCGACTTGGCCCCCGGCACCTACAGCCTCGGCCCGCAGACGGGCGGAAGTTTTTACTCGATCGCAGTGCTCAAGAAGTAGCTGCGGACGGCAACCCCTCCTTCGATCAAGCTCAGGGGCCTTGCGGCCGGGGTAAGTTCCCCCAATGCCCGCTTTCATCTTCGCCACTCACCAGAATACCTTTTTGTTCCCAACCCAAGTAGGCTTTGACCTCGGCGGCCGCGTAACGCATGGTCAGTCCGCTCCGGCGCTTTGAGGAACGGTTTGCTTCCGATCCATGAAGAAGCAAGTCGGAATGGATGGAGAACTGGCCGGCCTTCAGGGCAACGTCGACTGGTTGGCCGAACCGGCTTTCGTCCTTCACCTCTCTGGACAGTACGAGGTCCGGTGAATCGCTCATTTCGTAATCGATGACTCCATTGAGGTGAGAACCCCCGATAAAACGCATATTTGCGTTTTCGGGGGTCGCATCGTCTATGGCCAACCACACCGTCGCCGTACGGGTTGGAGTAAGAGGCCAATAGGGACAATCCTGATGCCAGGGAACGCGCTTGCCGTCCATCGGCATTTTGCAAAAGAAGTGAGCGCCCCAAGCCACGAGATCTTTTCCGAGGAGATCCTTGACCGGCGCAAGGATCGCCGGGTGGCGCATCAGGTCATGAATTTGGCCGAATTTGAGATGGGCCGTACTGATGGAATAACTGTTCTTTCCCTGAGCCAATGCTTCGGCCAGAATTCGATCAAAAAAGTTTCTGAGATCGGAAATTTCGGAGGAGGAAAGTCCGTCGAAAGGCATAAGGTAGCCTTGTTCGTTATATTTCTCGATTTGAGAAGGGGAGAGGAATCGGGGATTTTCGTTACTTGCCTCAACGAACTTCAATTCACGGGTGACCTGACGGAGTTCCTCTTCGGTCGGTTCGGCTATGAGATTCAAATCTTTCATTTTTTATTCCTTCCAATACGGGGCAAACTTCTTTCTTTGACAAAGGAAATGCGACATGGGCAATCTCCTTGCCAGCAGATGAGCGCGCGACCTAGGATGAAAGGGTATGAAAGCCTCCGTACTTATCTTTCTTTTCCCTCTGCTTGCCCTCGGTCGGGTTTCCGCTCCCCCGAACGTCGTGCTATTCATGGCGGACGACATGGGCATGGGCGACACCTCGGCCTATCAATTCTTCACCAAAAACACGGATGACCAACAGCTCAAGACTCCGGCTATGGAGCGGTTGGCCGACATGGGCATGCTCTTCACCGATGCTCACACGCCCTCCTCCCGTTGCACGCCGACACGCTACGGCTTGTTGACCGGTCGCTATCCTTGGCGGGCCCGCATGAAGCACTGGGTCCTTTTCGGAGTCCAAGGCGATCCCTTGATCGAAAAGGACCGGCCGACCCTCGGCACCCTTTTTCAATCACAAGGCTATGCCACTGCCATGGTGGGCAAATGGCATCTCGGCCTGCGCTACACCCGATCGGACGGCAAACCGGCCGCGGGTTGGGATGACGCGGACTTAACGAAGGGAATCTTTGACGGACCCGCAGCGCATGGCTTCGACTACGCCCGCTTCACCTCCCGGTCTCACGGAACTTCCGGATTGGATGCCGGAACAACCGTCCCGAAGAGCGCAAAGAAAAAGGGAGGTAATCAAAACACCCCCCGGCAAAAAAGGGGACCCGGCCATATTCACGACAACCGGATCATGAGCGCCAACGGAAACGGCAAGCAATTGGTTGAACAAGGACCCCATGCCTATGATTTTCATTCCTTAGGAAGCAGGCATTCCGATCATGCAATCTCTTTCCTCGAGCATCACTTCGAGGGAAAGGATTCTTCCAGGAAACCCTTCTTTCTCTACTACCCGAGCAATTCCAACCACGGTCCCTACACCCCCGACAAGAAAATCGGGGACAAGGCAGTCAAAGGAGCGGGGCGAACCATGTCGGCGAAAGCGACCTCGATACGGCTTGATTACATCCATGAGAACGACGTGGCCCTCGGGCGGCTGCTTGACTACTTGGAAAAGACCGGCGACCCTCGGAACAAAGGGAGCAAACTGATCGAGAACACCATCGTGATCTTCACTTCCGACAACGGGGCCGAGATCACCGCCAAGACGGCCACTGGCCCGGTCCGCAGCAACAAAGGCAGCTGCTACGAAGGCGGCCACAGGGTCCCCTTCATCGTTTCTTGGCCCAAGGGGATAGCCAAAGGGAAGGTGAGCGAGCAACTGATCGGTCTGCAGGATCTGTATGCCACTTTCTCCGAGATCATGGGTGTTTCCCTCCCGGACTTGAAAAAAGGAGAAAAGGGAGCCGAGGACAGCCTGAGCCTCCTGCCCGCTTGGCGGGGGGAAAAGCTCGTCGACCGTCCGATGTTCTACAACGACCACAAGGAAAGCAAAGACGGGGCCGCCTCCGCCATGCGTTTGGACGATCCGAAAGTCGGCGGGATAATCATTCGAGGAAAATGGAAACTATTTTTCGACGCATCGCTGTTGCGCTCAGGGACGGCACGACCAACCGCTCTATTTTATCTCGCGTCCGATCCCAAAGAAGAAAAGAACCGACTGGATGACCCAAGCCTGAAACGGCTCGTCACAAAGCTTGTTTCGACCGCCTTGCTTCACCGCAGAGTCGGTGGACACCGCTTCGTTCCCCTGACCCCTAAGAAAAGGGTGATCTTCGACTGGACCCAACCCATCCCCTCGCCTGCACCCATGGTCATGAACCTTTTGGCGAAGGGAGGAAAAGCATCCATGGATTCCGGCGGCGTGGGGATTCCCGGATCAGGATCCGACCGGGTGGATGCCGGGCAAGGCATCGCCCTGCGCTTCCAACAGGACGTCCTGATCGAATCGATCGGTTTGAAAGCCGGCAAAGACGGATCCTGCGGCGGAAGCCTCATCATGGGGAAACGTTCCCCTCTCGCCATCTACTGTACGGACAAGGACAACGACGCCAAAGACCAACAGGGCATCATGAGCGACCTGGGAATCCTCAAGAAGGGGGAAATGCTTCGATTGGAAGCCAGCCCCCACCTCGGGGTGGAATCCCCGGGTAGTTGGAAACTCCAAACCCTTGTCGTTCGACCCTTCGGCCAAAAGTAAATTTATATCTCACCCCAAGCCATTTATGAAAATACGATCCCTTGCTCTTCTCTCACTTTTCCTCTGTTGCCTGCTCCGGGCGGATGCGAAAAAGCCAAACGTCCTTTTCATTGCCGCGGACGACCTCTCCTGCGCTTTGGGTTGCTATGGCGATCCGGTGGCCAAGACCCCCCATTTGGACAGGTTGGCGGCCTCGGGCGTTTGCTTTCTCAAGGCCTACAATCAATTGCCTCTTTGCAACCCGACCCGGGCCTCGGTGATGACCGGTCTACGTCCGGACACCATCAAGGTCTACGATTTGGACCGTCATTTCAGGGACGAGGTTCCCGATGCCGTGACCGTGTCTCAACAGTTCATGAAAAACGGTTGGTGGGCCGGCCGGGTGGGCAAGATCTATCACTACAACGTGCCCGCTTCCATCGGGACGGATGGGTTCGACGATCCGCCGTCCTGGAAAAAAACCGTTAACCCGAAAGGAAGGGACAAAACCGACGAGGCTCTCGTCTTCAACGCCGAACCCCACCGCAAGATCAGCGCCGCCCTGAGTTGGTTGGCCGCTGATGGCAAGGACGAAGAACAGACCGACGGCATGATCGCCACCGAAGCGATCAAGCTTATGGAGCAAAAGAAGAACGAACCCTTCTTCATCGCCGCCGGTTTCTTCCGTCCTCATACACCCTACGTCGCACCCAAGAAATATTTCGACCTATATCCCTTGGAAGACATGCGTCTGCCCTATGCCCCGAGAGACGATCGCAAGGACATACCCACCGCCGCCTTCGCCCATAATTGCCCGGTTCCTCATTACAACCTGGACGAACTGACCTGCCGCAAGGCCATGCAAGCCTACTATGCCTGCGTGTCTTTCATCGACGCCCAGGTCGGAAGGATGCTCGACGCCCTCGAGCGGCTCGACTTGGCGAAAAATACCATCGTCGTATTTTGGAGCGACCATGGCTACCATCTGGGTGAACACAATGGAATCTGGCAGAAGCGCACCCTCTTCGAGCAAGGCGCACGGGCACCTCTCATTATCAAGGCCCCCGGTGCCAAGGGCAATGGACAAGCCTGCCGGCGCATCGTCGAGTTCGTGGACGTCTACCCCACCCTGACCGCCCTCGCGGACATCCCCACTCCTCAAGCCGTCGAAGGACGCTCGCTCGTCCCTCTGTTGAAAAACCCCATCGCCCAATGGGACGGACAGGCCATTACCCAAGTCTTGCGCCCGGCTGACAAGCGCCTACCCGAACCGGTCATGGGACGGAGCATCCGAACCGAACGTTGGCGCTATTCGGACTGGGGGGAAGGCAAGCACGGAATCGAACTGTACGACCACCACGCCGACCCGATGGAATTCAACAACCTCGCCCTCAAGCCTGACAAAGAAAGCAAGGCGGTCATGAAAAGCCTGCGCAAAACTTTGGTCCAAAAAGCCAGCGGCAAGGTCCCCAAGACCCCCTTCAACCCCAAGAGGCTCTAAGTGGAAAAGTCCTTCGACAAAAAAATCATTGCTTGGCTCACGGTTTTCTTTGCCGTTCTGATTTGGTCGGGCATCGGACCCAAGGACCGGTTGACTTGGGTTCTCGAGGTCGGACCGGCCGTCCTTGGTCTGGTCATCCTATGGAGCACCCGCCAATCCTTTCGCCTCACCTCCCTGCTCTATTTTTGGATCCTGCTTCATTGCATCGTATTGATGGTGGGGGGGAAGTATACCTATGCGGAGGTTCCCCTCTTCGACTGGATCAGCGATGGCTTTGGATGGGAACGCAACAACTACGACAAGATCGGACATTTCATGCAAGGATTCGTACCCGCCCTGATCGCCCGGGAAATTTTAATCAGGAAGAAGATCGTGAATTTCGCAGGTTGGAGGAATTTTCTGATCGTCTCGGTCTGCCTGGCCTTCAGCGCCTTTTACGAACTCATCGAATGGTGGGCCGCGGAACTCATCGGGGAGGACGCGGATGCGTTCCTGGGAACGCAAGGATACGTTTGGGATACCCAGTCCGACATGGCCCTCGCGCTGCTGGGAGCAATCTGCTGCCTACTGACGATTGCCAAGATTCACGACAGACAGCTCAAGCCATTGCTCTCCTGAGATATAGCTCTTATTCAATTTAATCGATGGACACGGATTGGAATGAAAGATACCGGGTGGAAGACACACCGTGGGACAAGAGCAAACCTGCTCCCGGATTAGTAGATTGGCTGGCTAAACGGCAAATGAGCCCGGGTACCCGCGTACTCGTTCCCGGTTGCGGCAAGGGGCATGATGCGGCCGCGTGGGCCGAAGCCGGATTTGAAACAACCGGCATGGATCTCTCTGACCTTGCCCTTCGTGAAGCCCGCACTAAGTATGAGGCACTTCCCAATCTTGCCTTTACCCACGGAAACTTCCTCGAAGACAAACCACAGGAACCCTACGACCTCCTTTTCGAGCACACCTTGTACTGTGCGATCAATCCGGAACGAAGGGACGAATATACCCAATCCCTTCTTAACTGGCTGGCCCCGGGCGGACAGCTTCTCGCGATTCATTTTGTTTTTCCCCTCACCAACGAAGGCCCGCCGTTTGGAGCAAGCCGTAATGAAATCGTGAACCGATTTTCTACCGATTTTGAGCTGATCAAACAGTGGAAACCCAGGCACTTCGAGGGTCGGGAAAACGAAGAATTAATGTTTTTGTGGCAAAGAAAAAGCTAATCGGGACCCGTGTCCTTTGTTAAAAAGTATGCCCGCTCCCTCATTGAACGTTGGAATTTCGTAAAAACGATTTATCCTGATTTCAATGGATTTTGGGAAATATTCCACAATTTTTACACTCACTCTCTTCGGAATTCCGAGCGCCTGGTGCAACCCGGAAATTGAAACTGGGAAAAAGCTATTCGCCCAGCATTGCGCGGAATGCCATGGGGCAAAGGGAGAAGGGGTGGAAGATGAATTCTCCAAGCCGTTGGTGGGTGACTGGCCCTTGAAAAAACTGATTCATTACGTAAGCAAAACCATGCCGGATTATGACCCGGAAGTCGTTACCGGAAAAGAAGCCGAAGCAGTCTCCAAGTTCATTTTCGAAAGTTTTTACAAAAAGCCCGAAATGTTCAGGAAAGAATCGAGAATCCAACTTGCCCGCCTGACCAACCGGCAATTCAAACAGTCCATCGCCGACTTGTTCTCGCAGTTCGAAGGACAGCCCGTTCTCCACAAACCTGTTCAGGGTCTCATAGGAAAATATTACAATGCCGAAGGCATGAACAAGCGCAAGAAGATGAATGCGGAGCGGATTGATTCGAAAATCGACTTCAATTTCGGAGGGAAAGCTGCGATGGAAGGCATGAATCCGAAAAAATTCTCGGTTTACTGGGAAGGTTCGCTGTTACCGCGTGAAACCGGATGGTATGAATTTTTCGTAAAATCTCCCAACGGCTTCGAATTGAGTGTAAATCGAAGTGTCGGGCCCCCTACCATTGATGAAAAAGTCACTGCAGGTACTTTGCGCGAGGAAAAGGCCAAATTGTTTCTTTTGGGAGGACGTCCCTACCCCTTTCGTCTTAATTATTTCAAATTCGATGATCCCAATGCATCCATTGAATTGAGTTGGAAAACTCCCGTGGGTGATAAAGAAATCATTCCTGCGGAGTACTTCTTCACCCAAGTCGTTGCTCCATCCTTCGTCAGTCAGCAAAAACTCCCGCCCGACGATGCCTCGCATGGCTACGAACGTGGAATCCAAGTGGATTCCACATGGGATGAAGCCACCACTTTTGCCGCACTCGAAGCATCAAACTATGCAGGCAAACGAATGGACCGCTTGGCCAGAACCAATGACAAGGACGAAAACAGGAGACAAAAGATAATCATCTTTGCGGAAGAATTTTTTCGCTACGCTTTTAGGGAGAAATTGACTGAAGAAGAACTTGAGAAATACGTGCGCTCCAAGTTTTCCGACGACATCCCTCTTCACACATCCGTTGAAAAAATTGTTCTTACGGCCCTGAAGTCTCCCCGGTTTCTTTACCCCGAGTGGCAGGCTCTTGCCAAAAAAGAAAAGGATTCTCAAGTGGTTGCCGCCAGGCTTGCCCTCTATTTTTGGGACTCCATCCCTGGCAAAAGACTGCACAGCCTGATTGATCGGGGTCAATTGCTCAAGAAGTGGCAGGTCGAAGGTCAGGCCAAGCTCATGTTAAAGGACCCGCGCGCTCAAGCAAAGTTCATGGACTTCATGAAGCAATGGCTGGACATGAAAAACAAAGAGCTTCCCTCTTTGAGCAAGAAGAAATTTCCCGACTTTTCTCCCGCCCTCGCTCTCGATTTGCGTCGTTCGATCTTCCGTTGGGTCGACCAGTCCGTCTGGAATGGAAATTCATCATGGCAGGCCTTTCTAAAAATGGATAAAATTCAGGTCAACGAGAGGATTTCCGCCTATTACGATTCAGACTATCCTACCGATGATAACGCCTCGGGATTTGTGGAAATGAATGCGTCCAAATTAAACCGATCAGGTTTGCACACCCATCCTTACCTTTTGGCAAGTCACTCCTATGCGGAAGAAAGTTCCCCCATTCACAGGGGGGTTTTCACAAGCCGCAAAATTCTCGGCCGCATCCTTCGTCCGCCCAGCGAAGCCGTATCTTTCCGGAATGCAGATTTTAATCCCGACTGGACGATGCGGCAAAAAGTGACCGAACTGACCAAACCCGCTCATTGCATGAGCTGTCATGACCAAATCAATTCGACCGGCTTCGTCTTGGAAAACTATGACGCGACAGGAAGAAATCGTTCAAAAATCGACGGTAAGCCAATCAACTTGCTGGTCAAATATCCTGATCCTAACGGGCAGGAAGTAAAATTCTCCGATTCCAATGATCTTTTGAAACATGCCCTCGCATCATCGAAACCCTCCCAATCTTTTGTGGATGAATTGTTCAAGCACCTTGCCAAGCAAGCCCCCTATGGTTATGTTAATCTGGAAACGAAGAACCTTTCCGAGATGTTGAAAAACAACAAAATAAGTATTCAAGAACTCTACATGCGTCTTTGCTTCCAAGGAGCTTGTGATGGATTTGTATTTGCCAACTGAATTTTGAAGTCATGAATTTAAACCCGATTCATAGAAGAGCGGCCCTCAAACAACTTGGACTGTCGACTCTTTCCCTGCCTATTCTCACTCAGTCATCGAGCCTGTTTGGAGAACCGGAGAAGAAATCAATACCCAAGCAAAGGTTGATCGTGATGTTCAGCCCCAACGGTACGATACCCAATCAGTTCTGGCCGGAAAGAGACGGTGAAGACTTTGAGCACAAGACGATCCTCAAACCGCTTGAGCCTTTTCACGACAAAATGCTCGTTTTGAAAAAGCTGCACAACAAGGTTCGAGG
The DNA here is from genome assembly GCA_038118685.1 of Opitutia bacterium. GTDB lineage: Bacteria > Verrucomicrobiota > Verrucomicrobiia > Opitutales > Seribacteraceae > Seribacter. The sequence continues at coordinate 3,894 of JAYOII010000028.1, read as the reverse complement.
CGATGGGGACAACCACATGCGCGGAATGAGTTGTTTGTTGACTGGCATCGAACTCTTTCCCGGCAACGTAATGGGTGGAGGGAATACTCCATCCGGTTGGCCCAAAGGAATTTCCATCGATCGCGAAATTTCCAAACACTTGCAATCCAAACCAGAGACTCGGACACGGTTTGGTGCTCTCCATTTTGGCGTAGGAGTTCAGGATACGGCGGATCCTTGGACGCGGATGTCCTACGACGGGCCCAACCAACCCGTGACGCCACTGGCCGACCCCTATGATGCGTATCGAAAACTCTACGGTAACGTAAGGGAGAAGAAACAAGTTCGTTCGGTACTTGATGACCTGCGAAGCGACCTGAATCAAGTAGCGGATCAATTGCCTGAGGCAGACCGCAAGTTGCTCATCGAGCACACCAAGTTGGTTGAACGGATGGACAAGGAATACCAGGCGGGCTCTTCCCTGAACAATTTGGTCGCAAAACCACCCGAACTGCCCGAAGGACTACGAAATCAGAATGACAGCCTTCCCCAGCTCGGACGGTTGCAAATCGATATGCTGGTCAATTCTTTCGTTAATGATTTTGCCCGAGTCGCCACTCTTCAATACACAAAGTCGGTAGGACAGGCCAAGATGAACTGGTTGGACATCGATGATGCCCATCACACTCTTTCTCACGAACCGGACAAGAACAAGGATGCGTACGATAAACTTGTTCGCATCAACACTTGGTTTGCCGAGGAACTCGCCTACTTGCTGAAAAAACTGGAAAGCACCCCGGAACCCGGCCAAAAAGGTTCAATGCTCGACCACACGCTCGTGCTTTGGACAAACGAGCTCGGGAAGGGAAACAGTCACACCCTGAACGATATTCCTTTCGTTCTTGCGGGCGGTGGTTTCGGTTTCAAGATGGGCAGGTGCCTACCTTGCGCCGGCAGCGCCCACAACCGCTTTCTTCTCAGTTTGGCTCACGCTGTCGGTCATCCTCTGAAAACCTTCGGCAACCCCGCGCTTTGCAAAGGGGGGCCTCTCGATCTTTCCTGACCACCGATGAAACTTCTTCTTTCCGCGATTGCCGCACTGGTAACCGGCACCCTGCTCCCGGCTGAAAAAAACAAGGAGGAATGGACCCTTCTTTTCGACGGGAAATCAACCCATGGATGGACACCCCGGGCCAAGGTAGAATCCTTCGTGGCCAAGGACGGTGAATTGCGGCTCTTCTCCAAGGTCAACGTTTGGGTCGTGTCCGATCTTAAAATGAAAGATTTCGAGGTCGAGGCGGAGGTCAAGATTCCCCTCGACTACACAGGCTTCAATTCGGGCCTGGGCTTCAGGCTCGTTGGAGACAAAGGCAAACCCAAGGGCTACCAGTGCGAAATTGACCAGTCCAAGCCGGGCGGTGTCTACGGGATCGGGATGGGCGGGTGGCTCTACCCGACCAAGGGCAAGGAAGCCGACTACAAGGAACGAGCCAAGGGTTTGTTCAAGCCCGAGAAATGGAACAAGTTCAGGGTCGTCTGCAAGGGTCCGAGCATAAAGACTTACCTCAATGGCAAGCCGGTGGCTGAAGTTAAACACAAGCAATCGCTCGAAGGGCACTTCGGCATTCAGCATCACGGCAAAGGGGGCACGGTCGCCTTTCGCAACTTACGGGTCCGCAAGCTTTAGAAGTTTCTCCCCTTGACCTTGTTGCAAAAATGGAAATCGTGACCTCATGAAACCTAGACGTTTATCCTTTTCCTTGGGAATCCTTTTTTCGGCTTACCTCTTCTCCTTTTGGGGTTGTTCCAGTCAACCGCATCCTCCGTCGGATGAAAATGCGTCCGACACGGATGCCAATCAAACAAGTTCATTGGAAACCGGCTACCCGCTCGACTTTTGCGTGGTATCGGGGAACGATTTCGGAGAACACCCCGAAATGATCCCCTACACCCATGTCTACGAGGGAACCACGATCAAGTTCTGTTGCAAACCTTGCCTGCCGAGGTTCGAGAAAGATCCCGAGAGATACCTCGCCTTCATGAAGGAGGAAATCGAAGCCTTGGCCAAAGAGTCCAAACAATAGAGATCCGGCTCTTTATCTGGTGGTAAGCTTCTGCCACCAGTTTTGCTTGGGTGGGTTTTGGATGGCCTTTTGTGTTTCAGGCGAAAGATCGCTTTGGGGTAACCAAGCCTCAACTGTCTCCTTGTCCTGCCGGTACCAATTCTGACCGACCTGACGAACCGTCTTTTCCTGGAGCTTGGGCTCGGTAATGGCAACCGCCCAGTTCATTGCAGCGGCTCCGTCCTCATTCGAAACCACTCGGGCAAAAGTAGAAAGAACCGGGTCCAGTTTAGGCCCGGCCTCTTTTTCATTGAGCCATTCCCCGGCCGCCTGGGGGTCTTTCTTGGCCCAATTTTCCATAATGCCTTCAACCCCTTCGGAACGGGCTTTGCCTTCCGGCAACTCTTCGAAAAATCCCATGGCGGACTCGGGTTCGGTCTCGCTCCATCGCTTGCCCAAGTTTTCGAAAGACTTGACCGCATAGGGCTGATCGACGTGGTCCTGGAGCCATTGAGCAACGGTTTCCGGGTTGTCTCTGGAAACTTTGCGGCTTAGGTTTGCAAAAGCCGCCCCCTTCATTTTGTCGTCGGTCAAACTTTCCGCCCATTCGGCCGCCGATCCAAAACCTCTTTTGTAATGCTCATTCGAAAGGGTCGCAACCAGCTTGTTTACGTCATCCCCGGGTTCAAGGCTTTTGACGTAGCTCGAGGCGGCTTGCAAATCCCGGCTCGCCCACCCCTTGACCAGACCGATGTTATAAAGTTTCGCCATGCCGGCGTTCTCGGGGCTTTCGACCCATGCCCGGGCCGATTCGGGGTCCCGGCTCGCCCAGCCTTCGAGTACGCCCGTCGTAGCGAAACCCGCCCCCATTCCGGAAGCCCGCTTGTTACAATACCCGATTGCTCCGATGGGATCGAACTGGCCCCATGCGTAAAGAAGCATCCGGTATTCCTGCATATGCTCGAAACCAAACGGCATGGATTCGTAAGCCTCAAGAACGTCATCCAAGTTATCTTCATTCAAATCGGACAAGGCCTCGGAAAAAGCCGCCAACCTGACAATTGGGTTGGACTCTGCCCGAGCCCGAAAAAGAAGTTCTCGAATCGATCTCGAAGAGACGGGAGGCCCGGATTCAATTGCCTCGGGACCCGTTGCCTGGAAACGAGGATTGCCCTCCGTTCCCCTCGCTTGGCTAACTTTCGTTTCGTAAGCCTTGATGGTGTTTTCTTGGCGGGCAACCGTTTCCGTCAGGGTTTTAACCGCATCCGAAGACGAATCCCTGTCCAACCCGAGAAAATACCCTCCCGCGAAAGCGATGGAGGCGACCAAGGCTATGCCGATCGCCAAGACCGTAACGTTACCATTCTTCATTCTTTGTCTTCCTTTTTCATTTTCTCGATCGTCCCGTAAAGATGACCGCCCACCTTCCCATGGGCCCAGGTTCCGGCGTACTTGTCTCCGTCAATCACCACGTGGGCGCTGAAGGTGCCAAGACCGGGGATGTTCCAATCCTTCATGGTGATGACGGGAACGTCTCCGACCCATTTCACGGGAAGGGGCATGGGAAGAACGACGTCTTTCTTCCCGTATTTCACACGGGCCGTAAAGATCCAAAGGTCCTCCTCGCCGAACTTCTGGACGCGTTGTATCTCATAAGTCTCCTTCATCGGAGGAACGTCCTTGCCTGTCATGGTGAAGAAACCGGAAAACCGAACGCCCTCCATTTTTTCGCGAAAAGAAGCAAACTTGGTTTGCTCCGCGTCCCTCTTTCCAAAAGAAGAATTACTCAGAAGCACAAAGGAGAGCATCAATACGGAAGAAAATTTCATGATAATAAAAACAGGTAATCGAA